>JAYWAQ010000751.1:0-7953 GCA_043782305.1 Burkholderiales bacterium | reverse complement strand
CGCGTGATCTGATCACAGCCATCCCAACCCGCAGCGCAGATATGTCAACCATGATTCACCTCATCTACAACAGCGCTGCGACCCACGCGTTCACCGATGCCGAGCTGGAATCGCTGTTGCAAAAGGCGCGCAACAACAACGCCGCGCGGGATATCACCGGCATGCTGCTCTACCTGGACGGTAGCTTCTTTCAGGTGCTGGAGGGGCCGCAAGACAAGGTCGACGCGCTGGTTGAGACGATTCGTCAGGATCCGGGGCACGCCCGGATGACGGTCATCATCCGCGAGCCTATTGCGCATCGCGCGTTCAGCGAATGGACGATGGGCTTTACCCGTCTGTCGCTTGATGATGCCAGCAGCATCGATGGCCTCAACGATTTCTTCGGTTCCGGCCACGTGCTTACCGATCTCGATGCGGGGCGTGCCAAGAAGATACTGACGGCGTTCAAGCAGGGCCGCTGGCGCTTGCGACTGGTGGCGGCGTCATCGCAGCCCCCGGCGAGAGCGGGTCAGGAGCTTGCAGGCAGTCATCGCGCCACGATCACCCGCCCACCGTTTACGTTCGCGTTCCAGCCCATCATCGACGTGGTCAAGCGCCAGTTGGTCGGCTACGAGGCGCTGGTGCGTGGCCCGCAACAGGAACATGCTGCGGAGGTGCTGCAACGGGTGCCATTGGCAGAGATTGCGGCCTTTGACGAAGACGCGCGGCGGATGGCCATCGGACTGGCAGCACGCCTGGGGCTGGCTACCAATTTGCATTTGAACGCCGTGCTGCCGGGCCGCGCCGATGCGGCCGAGACGATCGACTCGACCCTGGAGACTGCGGCCCGTTGCGGGATTAGCGCGGACCGCCTGGTGCTGGAGATCAAACACGAGGCTACCGTCGCGGACCCGTCCGCGCTGGCGTCCCGCCTGCGCGAATGTCGGCGCAAGGGCCTGCGCATCAGCATCGATGATTTTGGCTCAGGCCACGCCGGTTTGGCGCTGCTTGAGCACTACCAGCCGGACATGATTTCGCTGAGCATGTGGCTGGTGCGCGACATCGAAACGCACGGGCCGCGGCAGGCCATCCTGCGCGGGCTGGTACAAACCTGTCGCGATCTCGGCATTGACATCATTGCCAAGGGCGTGGAGACCACTGAGGAATACAGCTGGTTGCACGACGAGGGCATTGAGCGGTTTCAGGGCTTCTTGTTTGCCAGGCCCGGCTTCGAGTCGCTGCCCAAACCAATGTTGCCAACCACGCTCGACTAGCGCTGACGGGGGAAAGATGGACGCGCCCTACAGCTTTGCCTTTCAGCCCATCGTCGACGTCGGGCGAGGGGTCGTTGCCGGGTTTGAAGCGCTGGTGCGAGGCCCGAACGGCGAGTCCGCAGCGTCGGTGCTCGGCGCCTTCTCCCGTGACGAACTGCATCTGTTTGACATGGCGGCGAGGCAACGTGCCATCGCGCTGAGCGAAACGCTCAAGCTGTCGCCGCAAACGTGCCTGAATCTCAATTTGCTGCCCGACAGCCTGGGCGTCTGCGGCCTGTCCGCGCTTACCAGTACGGTGGAAATGGCCGCGCGCTGCGGCATTGCGCCTGAACGCATCATGCTCGAAATCAGCGAGACGGATACCATCGCGAACTTTTCGCACTTCGTCGAAATGATCAACACAGCGAGAGCGCTGGGCGTCAAATTTGCGATTGACGATTTCGGCGCGGGCTACGCCGGGCTCAATTTGTTGGCGCACTTTCAACCCGAGGCGATCAAGATTGATATGCAACTGGTGCGCGAAATCTGGCATCGCGGTCCGCGACAGGCCATCGTTCGCGGCGTCATCACCACCTGCACCGACCTTGGCATCGACATCGTCGCCGAAGGTGTGGAGACGATGGATGAATACCAGTGGCTGCGCGACGAGGGCATTTCGCTGTTTCAGGGTTACCTGTTTGCCCGCCCCGCATTTCAGGCGCTGCCAGCGGTGACCTTTCCGTCGGAATCCATGGTGCCCAGCTACGCGGTGTGAGTTGCTGCGTGGTCCTCCGCGGCCTCAAATCAATGACATGCTGGAATTCTCGCGGCGCGTCATTCATTACACCGACGGCTTCGATCAAGATCGCTTCGTTACGAGCGGTCTGAACTACGACGCGACGTCACGCAATCTCGAACTGATCGGTGAAGCTGCCAACCAGCTTCCGGAGGCAAAATCGCGACGCGTAATCGGATTGCATATGCGCTGCGCCCGGATATCGAGGCGAAGTCGAAATTCTTGGTCGGGAAATCGAAACGCTGGCGTTGAGGGCGAGTCATTGCAGCAACTGTAGACTACATGAACTATCGCAAACACGAACTAAATATGAAGACTTGGGCCGATTGGGGATTCAGCGAGAGTCCTTTCAAAGTGACACCGCTACTGCCAGATGATCAGGGTTTACGGCTTTGCGTTGGCAGAGATAAAGAAATTGAGCTGGTCGCCTCACGACTTCATCGACAACAGAAGATCACATGTATCGACGGCAAGGTCGGCGTTGGCAAAACAAGCTTGGTAAACATCGCTGCATTTACATGCCTCAAGCGATACCTCAATAGGGAAACTCAACAACTACTTATCCCAGCTGGCACTTCATTTCAACTGACAAAAAATCCGGATGTTGAAGAATTTGCTCAGCGAGTGTTCCGAACCGTTGCGCAAGCGCTTATTGATGCGGCGAGTTCAGTCAAGAACGACTTGTCTCTAAGTATGGACGAGTGGCCTCAAGTCAACAAATGGCTGAACAGCCCGACAATTTCGCATGTTCATGCAGGCTTGCATTGGTTTGTTTCTCTCGGTAAGACACATCAGAACAATATTGGCCCTGGCTTCGAAAAGCATGGGCTCGAACAGGTGGTTGCCGAGTGGCTGCGCGAGATATTTCCGCAGCACGGATCCGGTGGCGTGGTGTGCGTGATCGACAATATGGAACTACTCGAAACCAGTGAAACGGCTCGCGAAATTCTGGAGCAGTTGCGTGATCGGATGTTTAACTTACCCGGATTGAGATGGGTGCTTTGCCGAGCAAACGGCGTTATTCATTCCTTGGCCGCGTCACCGCGTATCGGTGGGTACTTAGCCATGCCGGTCGTCGACGTTGAAGAAATCGCGCCGGGTGAAATTCCTTCCCTCATCGCTCGCCGTATTCGGGAATATTCCATTGAAGAAAGACTAACGTATCTCCCAATAGACATGCAGTGTCTAGAACACTTGTACACCGTCGCAAATTTCAATCTTAGAGATTTTTTAGCGCTGGCGGACGAGTTCTCGTGTCACGTTATGGATACGACGTCCAAACTGGCGCCGGACGATGAGAAAAGTGACCTCCATCACAATTGGCTACATACCGCGACCACGCAGCGCTATCAGGCACTAAGGACGTTTCTAACTCAGTCCGAGTGGGCTATTTTGGACGTTGCAATGTCAGATGAACTGAAGGGCACCTTTGGCGTATCTCAGTTTGATGTCTTTAACAGAAATACGAGCAGATCACTTGCGGCTAGTACATTCAAGAAGCAGCTCGGCAAGCTGAAGAAACATAACTTGATCACTAGAAGCATTGAAAATGATGATGACAATACGCCTGTAGATGAGAGTCGAGAGGTTTATGCGGTGACCTCGCAAGGGGCAATGGTTCACTATGCCCGAGTAAGAAGTCGTGAAACACAATCATATGCGTCAATTGATTGGCTCAGGCGGGTGCACCGTTAGTCGTAGCCTGAATAAGGTGCCCACTGAATCTCGCGACTGACGACCTGGGTTCGCTTTTCCGACGAAATCCCGGATTGTTTGCGTTTCGCTTTGATCGCGTCTCTTTCGCTCCGCAAGCGACCCAGTTGCGACGAATACGCTTCACTAATCGCGGCTACCGCTCAGCGGGATGAGGATGGCACAAGGTAGTAGAACTTGTGCGCTACACAGATTTACAATGGACGTTACGCGCAACTCTGCGAGAGCACCATGGACTACCAAGATCGCATCACTATGAATCCGCTGATTCGTTCGGGCAAGCCGACGATTCGCGGCATGCGCATCACGGTTGCTGATGTGTTGGGCTGGCTTGCGTCCGGGATGACCAACGACGAGATTTTGCTGGACTATCCTGAGCTGACACTCGATGACATTTACACCTGTCTCGCCTATGCGGCCGACAGTCAAAACCGGATTGTGAGCCTCAAAGCACATGAAACTGCTGCTCGACGAGAACGTTTCGCGGCGCACACGAAAGCCGGAATCATCAAGCTGATTTAGCGAAACTAAGTCGCTAGTGCCTGTTCGCTGCGCGCACGTTCCGTTCATTGGGTAGCGCCGCAGGTAATCGCTACGCCGTAGCCCGCCGCTTCGTTTGCGTACGTTTCACGGCAACAGGCTTCGCATCGGTATGCACGAGTTTGAGTTTGCGCTCGGTCACTGCCTTGCCCGACGCGGTTGGTGATTTCGCGGAGGTTTTGGCGCGCGCACGTTTGGCCGGTTTTGTGGCGTCGGCAACAGTCGCCGCCGCCGATTCAATTTTTTTGCCCTCGGGTTGCGCAGCCGTAACCGCCTGCTGCGCCTCCACATGCGCCTTTGCCCGCGCGAGCAGCGCTTCGTGTTCGGCGAGCAGGTAGTCGCCGAGATCGGTGAGGTCGGGCATGGCGCGGCGGCAGGCGATGAGGCCATAGTCGAGACGGCCATCGTAGCTTTGCACGGTGACGTTGAGCGCCATGCTGTGCGCGACGATGGAGACCGGGTAATAACTCACGACGCGGGCACCGGCGAAGTACACGGGCACGGGGCTGCCGGGCACGTTGGAGATGACGACGTTGGCAATCGGCGGCAACAGATTCAGGAGCCGCGAGCGGGAGACGATGGAGGCGATGCCTGACATGAGCCACGGCGCGCCAAACAGCGGAAAGTCCGTCGGCAGCGCCGCTTTCACTCGACCCATCATCGCTTTGTTGGCTTCGGAGGCTTTGTGAATGGCATGCAGGCGCTCGACCGGATCGGCGATGTCGGAGCCAAGCGTCATCGAGAGCATGCTCACCTGATTGTTGGCGGATGTGTCGCCCGCAGCGCGCAGGCTCACCGGAATCGCGGCGAGCAGGGATTTTTCAGGTAGGTCGGCGTATTCGCTTAAGTAGCGGCGCAGCGCGCCGGAGGTGGTGGCCATCACCACGTCATTCAACGATCCGCCGAGCGTTTTGCCGATGAACTTTGTTTCTGCCAGCGAGATCGTGCGGCCAGCGAACGTGCGCTGATTGGTGATGGATACGTTCAACATGGTGCGCGGACCGAACACCTTGAAGTTTTTCGGTAAACCCCACTGGCGCTTGCCCGTTTCATTGGTGGTGGGCTTGAGCACATCGCGCGCCGCGCGCAAGACGGTGGGCGCGGTTTTGAACAGGTCAACCACCTGCTTCACAGTGTTGCTGATGGCAGCGCCAGCGAGCTCCGCGATGCCGAGTTGATACTGATGGCGGCGCACGTGCGGACGCGGTGCCTTCACCACGCGCCCGGTTGCTTCCAGATCAAAAATCGCTTTGGCAACGGCCACACCCGCCTGCCCGTCCATGCCCGCGTGGTGGGCTTTGACGTACAGCGCGACTTGCCCGCTCTTGAGGCCGTCGATGACGAAGAATTCCCACAGCGGACGACTGCGATCCAGAAGGCTCGAGTGCAGGCGCGCGACATATTGCTGAAGCTGCCGATTGCTGCCGGGCTTCGGCAACGACACGTGACGCACGTGGTAATCGAGATCAATATCTTCGTCTTCGACCCACACCGGATTCGACAGATCAAACGGCATCAGCGCGAGTTTGCGCGTGAACAGGTCGGCCAGATGCATGCGCTCGGCAACCCGCTGCTTCACGTCTTCAAAAAATTCCCCGGTATAACCTTCCGGCAAATCCACCACGTTGAGCGAGCCCACATGCATAGGCATCTCGGGCGATTCGAGATGGAGAAACGCAGCGTCGAGACCGCTTAGGTGGTTCATGGTGAATTCTCCCTGGTGTGCATTGAGTGGTGATTGGGCGGACGCCGAGCCTGCATGACCAGCATGACTGAATGGACCCGCACGTGGCAACAATACCAATGTTGCAGTGCCGCACGAACCATTGTGGAATCAATCCGGGCGTGAAATACTGCGCACCGGCTCCCCACCTTGCGTGGGAACGCGCACAGCTTAACGTTTGAAGGTCGTTCATGATTGCGAAACACTGGATCACTGCTTCCGCATCGGCCGCTTTTTTGCTGCTCGCAGGATGCAGCACCGTGATTGTTGAGCGCAGCAGCGCCATCGCTACGACCGGCTCGGCCTATGCTGCAACGCTGCAAAAAGTGAATCAATTTGCACTCGATGAATCCATCAACAGCACGGCGGATGCATTGGCATCGACGCCCGTTGCGGGAACGTTGAGCGGATTGAACGAGGCTGCGAAAAACCTGAAAGAGCGTCAACGCCTGGTGCAGGCTTATGGCGAATTTCTGGATACGCTGGCTGAGTATTTCGCCAACCTGGAAGCCTTTGCTAAATACGATGCAGCTGGCGAGAACTCCCGAGCGATTGATGGTGTGGTCGACAAACTGAATTCCGTACAAAAGACGCTTGGGAATACTGAAATATCGGCGGCAAAAAAGACGGCGATTAGCGGCGTCGTTGGCCTCATTTCGAAGCAGGCGCATGCGTCGGTGCTGAAGGCGCGACTGGAGAAGGACGCGTTGCCGATTGCCACCGCACTGGCGCTGTCGTCCGCCGCGCTTGAGCAGCAAATCAGTTGGGTCGAAAAACCGATTCAGTTGCAGCGCGATATGGACTGGGCCCGAAACGTTGTCCAGCCTTACGTCAATCCGGCGCGTGAACAGCCGCTGACCGCCGCCTGGAAAACATCATTTGCGACCCTGATCAAGCAGGCACCGAAAGTGCGGCTATTGGTCGACGCAAAAGCGGCTGGCGAAAAAATGGAAGCGGGTTGGCGCGATGTGCTTCGGGGTGATTACAGTCTGGCCGAAGTACGCAAGAGTCTGGCGGATATTCAGGCGGCGCTTGACGTATTGATCGCCGTCAAGGCCGCGAAATAAGTCTGTCTCGATTTCGATCAGGAAAGGTACGCAACATGGCAAAAGCAGCGGACGCACCCGTTCCGGCCCCCGCTCCGGTCGGGGCCGACAAGAAGGCGTTGGTGGATGCGATTTGGGACACTTATTCAGCGCTCAGAATGCTCGATGTGAGCACGATGACGTTGCCGCAAAAGAAGCAATATGTAGTGCAACTTGAGGAAGTGCTCAACGCGCACATCGCGCTGGAAAATGCGAATTTTGCGACGCTGGTCGGTGACGCTACCAAACAAATGAAGAGCCTGAAAAAACAGGCCGGTGATGTGCAAAAGTCGCTTCAGGGTTTCCAGACCACGGCGCAGGTGCTGCAAATTGTCGGCGACGCGCTGGGCGTTTTTGAAAAGATCGTCGCTCTGGTTCCGAAGTGACGCTGCGTTATTGCGCTACTTGCCCGCAGCCAGCTCTTTCTTGATCACTATTTCGTCTTCCTCGCGAAAGCGTCGCTTGCCGCACTGGTCGCGCCATGCGGCCACCTGTTCCTGATGTGGCCCGACGCGATCATTGATGGTTTTGTTGCGCGCGTTGATGGCGTCGACGCGCTCGTTGAAGGCACCGACCCGATCTCGCTGCGCCGACTGCGTCGCGTTAAATCGCTCCGAATCCTGCTGATACTGGGCATTGCGCTCAACAGTCTTTTCGCGCTCGGCGGCGAACTCCGCCTTTTCCGCGTCGGTCTTGGCGGCCTCTGCCTTCGCGGACAGCCCGGCCGCCAGCGCTGAGATTGCGTCGCGTTCGGCGTTCAACACGGCGGCGCGTGCGCGGATTTCTTCGTTTGTCTTGCCGACCGCGGCCTGTTCAAGTTTGACTGCGTCCTGATCGCGCTTGAAGCCCTCTTGATCAGCGAGG
>JAYWAQ010000750.1:0-2883 GCA_043782305.1 Burkholderiales bacterium | reverse complement strand
GGCGGTGTTGGCGAGTGATGCGACGCTGATGCGGCATAAAGATCATTGGCTGGTGCGTGAAACTATCGGCTTGATGCGCCGCACGTTTTCGCGTATTGACGTGTCGTCGCGCACGCTGTTCGCGCTGATTGAGCCGGGTTCATGCTTTGCGGGCAGCTTTTTAGAAATCGCGCTGGCCTGTGATCGTATTTATATGCTGGCGCTTCCGGATGACGAGGCACGCGCGCCGAAAATCACCGTGGCTGACGTCAACTTTGGCATGCTGCCGATGGCCACCAATCAGTCGCGATTGGCGCGTCGGTTTTATGAGGAAGCTGCGCCGCTCGAAGCCGTGCGCACCAAGGCAGGCAAGGCGCTCGATGCGGATGCTGCGATGGCCCTGGGTTTGGTGACCTTTGCGCCGGACGACATCGACTGGGCCGACGAGATACGCATCGCGCTAGAAGAGCGCGCGTCGATGTCACCGGACGCGTTGACCGGCATGGAGGCGAACCTGCGCTTCAACGGTAAAGAGAATATGGCAACGCGGATTTTTGGTCGTCTCACCGCGTGGCAAAACTGGATATTCCAGCGGCCCAATGCGGTGGGTGACAAGGGTGCATTGAAGCTCTACGGCAAGGGCGAAAAAGTGCAGTTTGATTTCAATCGGGTTTAGCAACATCAATTAATTCGAAACGTCTGGAGCAGCACAATGAACACCGGCATCAATTACAGCGAAAAAATCCCCAATAACGTCAATCTGTCCGAGGACAAAACGTTGCAACGTGCGCTTGAGCACTGGCAGCCGAATTACCTCTCGTGGTGGAACGACATGGGCCCTGAAGGCGCGATGCAGCATGATGTTTATCTGCGCACTGCGGTGAGCGTTGATCCGGGCGGATGGGCGCAGTTCGGACATGTGAAGATGCCGGACTACCGCTGGGGCATTTTCATGAACCCGAAGGAAGAGGGCCGCACGATTGGCTTCGGCGAGCACAAGGGCGAAGCCGCGTGGCAGGACGTGCCAGGTGAGCACCGCGCCAATCTGCGCCGCATCATCGTGACGCAGGGCGACACTGAGCCCGCATCGGTCGAACAGCAGCGCCATTTGGGCCTCACCGCGCCATCGATGTACGACTTGAGGAATCTGTTTCAGATCAACGTGGAAGAGGGCCGTCATCTGTGGGCGATGGTTTATTTGCTGCACAAACACTTCGGTCGAGACGGACGTGAAGAGGCCGACGCGCTGCTCGGACGCAATTCCGGCGATGCCGACAATCCACGCATCCTCGGCGCGTTTAACGAGAAGACACCCGACTGGCTGGCGTTTTTCATGTTCACCTACTTTACTGATCGCGACGGCAAATTTCAGCTGTGTGCGCTCGCTGAAAGCGCGTTCGATCCGCTCGCCCGCACCACGAAATTCATGCTCACCGAAGAGGCGCATCACATGTTCGTCGGCGAGAGCGGAATCTCCCGCGTGGTCGCCCGCACTGCGGCAGTGATGAATGAATTGAAGACGGACGACCCCGCAAAAATTCGTGCTGCGGGTGTCATTGATCTGGAGACACTTCAGCGCTACTTGAACTTCCACTACAGCGTGACGATTGATCTGTTCGGTGCAGACGAATCCAGCAACGCAGCGATCTTCTACAACTCGGGTTTGAAGGGCCGCTATGAAGAAACGAAGCGCGCCGATGATCACCAATTGCAGGGCCAGACGTACGGCGTGTTGGCGGTGCAAAACGATACGCTCATCGAGCGGCAGGTGCCGATGTTAAATGGCTTGAACGAAGTGCTGCGCGACGATTACATCAAGGATTCGGTGGGCGGTGTGGGCCGCTGGAACAAAGTGCTGGAAAAGGCAGGAATCGCGTTCCGCCTGAGCGTGCCGCACAAGGCGTTCAATCGCAAGATTGGCATGCTCGCGGGACTGAAAATCAGCCCTGAAGGGCGAGTGCTGTCTGAGGTCGAGTTTGCTGCTAACGAGAAGCACTGGCTGCCGTCTGCTGAAGATCGTGCATTTGTGGCGTCACTCATGCATCGCGTCGTTGAGCCGGGTAAATTCGCCAACTGGATCGCGCCGCCGGTGATGGGCATCAACCGTCAGCCGGTGGATTTTGATTACGTGCGGTTTAACTGAGGTTATTTCGGACGGCTTTGCCGCCTGCATAACTCAGTGCGCTCGAACAGACAGACTCCGTGCCGCTTGTCTGCTGTTCAGCGCACCTGATGTCTGGTTTGGAAATCACTATGACCGTTGGAACTGAAGTCCTTAAACAACATCTTATCGACCCCGAAATCTGCATTCGCTGTAACACCTGCGAAGACACGTGCCCGGTCGATGCGATCACGCATGATTCGCGCAATTACGTGGTGGATGCGGACATCTGCAATCACTGCATGGCCTGCATTTCGCCGTGCCCGACGGGCTCAATCGACAACTGGCGGACAGTGTTGCGCGTGGCGGCTTATCCGACGGCCGATCAATTGACATGGGATGAATTGCCGAAGGAAGTGCCACTGTCCGATCTGCCCGCAGACGCGGTGACAGCATTGGCGGCGCTCGACAAAGTCGTTACGGACGAGCTGCAAACCAACGCCGCAGACGCGAGCCTCGGCTCAGTCGTCGCTCCCGCGTCGGCGTCCGTTCCCACGGTTAATCTCCACGGCATCAGGAACGTTATCACCGCGACAGTCAGCGGCAATTTCCGCGTGACGCAGCTCGGCACCGAGAGCGACACCCATCACATCGTGCTCGATTTCGGCAGCGCCCATTTTCCGGTGCTTGAAGGGCAGTCTCTGGGCATCATTCCACCGGGCTTTGATGCGCAGGGCCGAGCGCATCACGCGCGCCAGTACTCGATTGCCAACCCGCGCGACGGTGAGCGACCGGGCTACAAC
>JAYWAQ010000749.1:0-2889 GCA_043782305.1 Burkholderiales bacterium | reverse complement strand
GATTGGCGGCGTAGCGCTTGACGAGTTCGGTCGCGTGTTTATTGAAGCCGTTCTCGGCACCCGGTGCCGAGAACAGCGTCTCGAAACTCGTTTTCATGTCCGGCAGCGCGATGCGATCTTGCGGGCGTTTGGGCCCCGCGAGGCTTGGCACGATGCTGTTCAAATCAAGCACGACTGTACTGCTGTAATCGATGTCTCCGGCGCGCGGCACACCGAACAAATCCTGTGCCTTGAAATACTCTGTGAAGATTTCGATTTCCGCATCGGTGCGACCGGTGCCTTTGAGGTAGTCCACGGTCTTGTCATCGACCGGAAAGAAGCCCATCGTCGCGCCATATTCCGGGGCCATATTGCCGATGGTCGCTCGATCCACCACGTTCAAACTTGCCGTGCCTACACCGAAAAATTCAACGAACTTGCCGACGACTTTTTCTTTGCGCAACAGTTCGGTGACAGAGAGCACGAGATCGGTCGCAGTAATGCCTTCGCGCAATGCGCCACGCAACTCGACTCCCACGACGTCAGGGGTCAGCATGTACACCGGCTGCCCGAGCATTGCGGCCTCCGCCTCAATGCCTCCAACGCCCCAGCCGACGACGCCTGCGCCGTTGATCATCGTGGTGTGACTGTCAGTGCCGACCAGCGTGTCGGGGAACACCACGCCGTCGCGAATCTGCACGCCGCGAAACAGGTATTCAAGATTGACCTGATGCACGATGCCAATCCCCGGCGGCACCACCTTGAACGTGTCGAACGCCTGCATGCCCCACTTGAGAAATTGATACCGTTCATGATTGCGCTGAAACTCAAGCTGCATGTTGAGCCGGAGCGCATCGGCGGTACCGTAGTTGTCGATCATTACGGAGTGATCGACGACCAGATCCACGGGCACCAGCGGCTCGATACGCTTCGGGTTTTTGCCCATCGCAGCGGCCACATTGCGCATCGCGGCGAGGTCGGCGAGCAACGGCACGCCGGTGAAGTCTTGCAACACGACGCGCGCTACGACGAACGGAATTTCGTCCACGCGCGGTGCGTTTGGCTTCCAGTTCGCGAGTTCCTTGATGTGGTTCTCATCCACTTTCTTGCCGTCGCAATTGCGCAGTACCGATTCGAGCACGAGGCGGATGGAGACCGGCAGGCGGCTGATCGGGCCAACGCCTTCCGCCTGCAGCGCGGGCAGGCTGTAGTAGCGCAGCGGGCTCGTTGCATTGGGCAGAACGAGCGTGCGGAGGGTGTTGTGCAGATTGTGTTGCATGATCCAGATTTTGAGCGAAGACAGAGATTGCACGCTACTCTGAATCGTTGCGCGTGACAATCGGACAATGACGACAAAGGCGGGCTACGCTTGTGTGCTCGTCTGCCGCAGCTCTTCGAAGACAAGCGCTTTGTCGGTCATGCTCACGCTCGCCGCCGATTCGCACGAGAGAGGATTTGCCGAAGCGCAGGTTGATCCGCTGCTCGCGCCGCTGCTCGGAACGGAGGCGTTTCATGCGTTGCTCGCAAGGTTTGGATTGACAGCGCGGCAATGATCAGCTTTTCCGTAGAACGGCGTTTTTTATAAGGCTAGCGCTTATTTATCGTGAAAGTCGACTATGGCGAAAATGTGCTTCTAGCCTCATAGAAAACGCCGATATTAGAAAAAGCTGTTGAGTTGAAAAGTCAGCGACTGACGCATGCAGCGCTCGCCCGCAGCGTCGCCCGTACCGCAAGCAGAGCGGTCATTGCGTCGCCACCGTTCCACTCGCCGCGCAGAACACAATCCCTTCCGGACTCCATCCCTTCGCTGTCATTTCGTTGTAGCGCGCGAGTGACGTGCTGAATCGGTGGTTCGACGTTTTGCCTCCTGCGGCTGCACGGAAACTTCGGTAAATCGCAAACGGCGCAGTGGCAGGGCAGGCTCCGCTCACGGGCAGTGTCACGGCAAAGTCTAGACCGTCATAGGAAAATCCTGCCGGCTTTGCGTTGGCAATCAGCACGCAATCGGTATCGCGTGGCCCGTAAAAATGCGAGCTGGTGTACGGGCTGGCGATGCTGATGTAGTAGCGGCAGATCGGTGTCAGCCCGACAGTTTCGGTGGCGGCTGAAGTGGCAGCGAACGAGCCGCCTGTGCGCTGAAAACTCGCCACACCGTCAATCGCGGTTTGCTCGTTTGTGCGCCCGGTGATGAAGTACGCATCGAGATCGCGGTTGTAGTACTCGACAACGGTGACGTTGCTCGCCAGCGCGGGCGTGGCAGCAAGCGCAGCCGCCGCGTCCAGCTTGCCATAGCCCCAGCGTGTGTTCGGCACGGTTCCCGTGAACGAATCAGCGCGGGCAGAACTACGCAAAATCTGGCGAACCTGCACCGCGTCGAGCGTTGGATTACGTTGCAGCATCAAGGCGATGACGCCCACGGCCATAGGCGTTGCGCCGCTCACCGCACCGAACTTCACATAGCGGCCCGCGCCATCTGCGGGGAAGATCCCGGTGAGTGTCGACCAATATGAGTCAGCCCCGAGCGGCACGACATAGCCCTCGCCCGGTGCGCTGAAATCGATGCCGAGACGACCGTCATACGTTGGACCGATCCCGCTGCCTTCCCACAAGTCACCCACCGTCCCGCCAGTGCCGGCTTTATAGATGTAATTGTTGGGCGAGATGTTGTTGAACGCGGCCGCCGCATCCCAAACAGTGTGACCCGGCTGCGCGAAGGTCAGGAATTTGTTGTCGGTGGACGCAGGTCCGATGGTTCGGGACGGATTGAGGGATGCCTGAAACTTGCCGCTGGCGACGGCTCGACCGGTCAGGCGCAGGGTGTAGGTGCCTGCTGGGCCGCTAATATCGGCGAGCACGTAACGCTTGCCGTTACTGTTGGTCGAACCGCCCCGCTGGAAATAGCTGACGCCG
>JAYWAQ010000748.1:0-2897 GCA_043782305.1 Burkholderiales bacterium | reverse complement strand
GGATCTTGTTTCGCCGCTGGGTTAGGTTTCACCTCGCAGCAGCTTGCGTCTTTACCGGCGGGTTGTCCGGCTTTGTTGCCACCCTGGCAGGCGGCTGTTTTGGCTATCCCAGAGGAACAGGTGGCGTTCGGTACACCAGCCCATGCAGCGTGCGCCGCACATAAGAGCGTAGCGCTGACGAGGCAGTGTGCCACTGAAGATTTGATTGGAAACATGAAATTTCTCCTTGAGATTTGCAGGTAAAGAAATGCGTTCGAGCCACAACGCATCAAACACACCCACTCAAACGCCGTGACGTGGCAAAACCGGCCAATGCGGCGTTGAACTTTTTAGACGGCGATGCTTGGTCGCATCCCAAAAAAAGCGGCCTGCTTTCGCATGCGCCGCTTCAGGGGAGGATGTGACATGAACGAACTGGCGCCGTCGCCTCGGTGTGACCGTAACGGCAGCTCACTCACTCAAACGCGGAACGCCGACAAATCCGGCCACTGCGTGGCAACGCTATTTTTTACCGATCATGGGTCGCGTTGGCGAGCCAGAGCGTTCAGCGTTAATGTCGTTTTGTGGCTATCAGCTTTTTGCTGAAACACCCAATTCATTTGGGCTTGGGCAGTGTTTTCGCCATAAGTCGACCAGACAATGCACTATTTCTATTGAAACGGTGTTTGTGGCGGCTGCACACCCGAACACCGGGCGGGTGTGTTTTACGGCGGAATAACGCCGTTTTCCCACTGCCTGATTGCGCTACTTCGCCTTCTTCACGTCACTAGGCGCGTGCCATACGATGAACGACGTGCCGCCGACGACTTTTGTTTCGTTCGTGGCGGGACTGGTGCCGAGTTTGACGTCCTCCTCGAACACGCGAAGCAACACGTTTTGTTGCGGCACGTTTGGCGTTCGCTTGAAAAAAAGGCGAATCGGCACCTCCTCGTCCGGAGGCAGCGACAGCTCTATCGTCATCGTCGCGCCGTCGAACGGAGCCACTGCGTCGGAGCGACCGACGACCACCGCGCACTCCGGTTTGCTCGCGTCGCGGCATACGGTGCGTGGATAACGAACCTCAGTTAGACCGCTGTCTCGCACCGAAAAATTGTATTGATTGGCCGCAGGTTCGATTCGTACATTCACCTGCCTCGATTCGCTGGCAGAGCGCTTGCGCACTAACACGGTATGGGCGGTAGGTTGCTGCAAATCCAGCGTTACATTTCGCATGCTGCGCCACGCGGTCAATGGTTGTTGGGCAATCGTTTCATTGACTAATCCCGTGGGAGAATTCGCAGCATTTCCCCACCGCACCACCCAGCTATCACGCCCGAATTCCAGGGCGGTGGCCGGGCCGCTGGCGCACGGAATCTGCACAATGGTGGTGGCTCCTTGAGCGAGCGTCACGTTGCCGTTGGCGGGCGTTGCGCACTGCGTTTGATCGACGCGCTCCATGTCGTCCCATCGCGGCGACAGCAGCAAACCTTTTGCCGGCTTGGCCCGCCACACTTGCAGCTGATTGTTCGCGCTCGTGATTGCTGCGTTGTGCAACATCACATTCACGAACGCGTCTGCGCTCGCGGCCGCTGGAATATGTGCGTAAGGGTAGCGCCACCTCGGGTCAAGCTCAGGCCGAATCCAGAGGGACTCCGCCTCCCACGCTTGCGCACGTAAGGCTGGGTCAGTAGCGGCCCCTTTTTGCATCCATACCGATGCTTCGCGCGGTTGACTGCAACGCAGCCGCGCCACGTTGTCGCGGATCAGGCGCATCGCGCTGGCGTTGTCTTTATCGGTGTCGCCCAGCCGCGTGTCGCTGTAGCCGGGGTAGCTCAGTCCCGCGTCGGAGTAGTACGGCACGCGACGGCACGAGTTTTTTTCGTCCGCTGCGGCGTTATCCGGGCACTGGCTCAGCGCCATCAGCGACGCCCAGCGCAGCTTGCCCGATTTGAGTACCGCGCCGCGCGCAAACGACTGATATTTTTGATCGGCTTCGTCATGACCCGCCCCCAGTGTGTGGCCCAGCTCGTGCGCGAATGTGTAGAAATATTCTGCGACCGATGCCTTGTGTTTAACCACCGCCAGCCGCCGGTTGGTGGCGCGGTCGCCGCTGATATTTTTGGTACCGAACGCGATGCCGCGCGGCGCGGCAAACGAGCCGTCGCCATCAATCAACAGCAACACTACGTCGGCGTTCGGAGCAACCTTTTCGATGTCGGTGTAGAACGCTCGCGACTCGTCCGTTTCATCGGGCGGCCAATACGCGCCGAACACGCTGTTCACGGCGTCCTTGCTGTTCACATCGTGACTGATGCCCATCACCAGCGGTTCTGACTGCACGTTGGCGAGTGAAAAACCAACGTCGATGCCCGGTGTGGAGATATTGCTGCCGCGGAGGGACGCGTTGGTGATGTCGAGTCCGTGGATGATTTCGATGTTCAAAATTGCGACCTCTGCTGGCGTGCGCCCCGCTTTTGCCATCACTTGTTGCGACACCACCACCGCCAGCTTGATGCTCCCTGACGAGTCGCTGCATGACGAATCGATGTCCACCGAATCGACGTTCACGTTGGGCAGCGCCGCGCGTCGAATGGACTGACCGGCAGGGCTTTGCCTTGTTGCATCGCTAGTCACCTGCGCGATTTGTGCAAACGCTTCATCGTCCAGGGCTGCCAACGCATCCCCGATTTTTATGGATGGTGTTGGCGCGAATGACGGCACGGTTGATGCGCCAATACGAGCGCGTCCGGCTTTTGCGATTTCGCGCTGCAACCAGCGTTGCACACGCTCGTGGTTGGCACGCGCGGTGCGAATTTGTGTGGAGCAAGCAGCAGACGCCGGACTGGCGCTGCGGATTGCTTCGATTTTTTCGTCGATCTTGTTGAGATCGCTTTTCTTGCTGGCGAGTTGCGCGACGA
>JAYWAQ010000747.1:0-8034 GCA_043782305.1 Burkholderiales bacterium | reverse complement strand
GGTGCTCGCACCCGAGATTGATCGCCTGTGGGGCGTGCCGCAGAAACCGCAGTGGCATCCTGAGATCGATACCGGTATTCATGTGATGCAGGTGATTGACTATGCCGCAGCCAAAGGCTGGCCGCTGACGACGCGATTTGCCGCGTTGACGCATGATCTCGGCAAGGGCCTGACGCCCGTAGACATCCTGCCGGCGCATCATGGGCATGAGGCGCGCAGCGTGAAGCTCGTTGCCGAATTTTCAGAGCGCTGGCGCGTGCCGCGTGACTGCAACGAGCTGGCTGCGCACGTGGCGGCAGAGCATGGAAATATTGGCAAGATCGCCGAGTTGCGGCCTGCGACAGTCCACGATTTGCTGATGCGCTGTGATGTGTTGCGACGCCCTGAACGGTTCGCGCAAATACTTGATGCCTGTGAAGCGGACAAGTGTTCGCGAGTAGGCGCGGATGGCGAACTTCCAGCAGACGCGAGCCCAGTATTTCAGCCACGCATCGATGCGATGGCGGCGTTGGTCGCGATGCAATCGGTGGACGCTGGAGCGGTGGCTGCGGCTATAGTGGCGGCTGGCAGGCCGGAGCGAATTGCCGGCGCTATTCGCGAAGCGCGCATTGATGCGATCCGATTGGCGGGGCGCGCGCCGTCGTAGAAGCAGCGGCTCAACAGGCAGCTTTTCGCTGTAACGCCAATTTAACGTGGGCTACAAGGCAATATGCTTGAATATCGACATTTGGACAGAATGCGCCTCAGCCCAAATACAGAAAGGATTACATCGAAAAGCTGAGTCTGGCTCGACTATGTTTTGAAACCCGCCGTCACTCGCTTGAACAAAGCCGAATCATCCCGCGTCAATTCGTCGATGATCGTGAAATGATTGAGGTTGGGGATTTCCCATTCGGTGACGTCTTTCCAGCGAGTCCCCAGCAGCTGGTTCTGACGCAAGAACTCTTCAAGTTCAGCGCCGCCGACGGCTGCGGTGAAATCGCACATTGCGCGACGCTCACGATACGCCGGGCTCACGGAAAGCGCTTCGTCATTCGTGAGTTTGAGCGCTTCGTTCAGATAAATCGGCACCAGGGGCTCAAGATCGAACACGCCGCTAATCGCGGTGGCGGCTATGAATGGCGTTGCTGGCAGGCCATGCGCAGACCAGTCGGTCGTCAGGCACCACGCCGTCAGGTGCCCGCCTGCCGAGTGCCCCGCCAGCGAAATACGGTCACGATTGATCGCAAGTTCGGTCGAGTTACGCCAGAGATGAGCAATGGCAGATTCGATCTCTCCCGCAATGCCGCGAATCGTGGTTTGTGGGCAGAGCGTGTAACCCGTGATCACCGCCGCCATTCCGTTTGCCACAAACGGTGCAGCGATCACACTCCAGTCGTCCTTTGACAGCCGCTGCCAGTAGCCACCGTGAATAAAAACCAGGGTCGGCCAACCACCCGGCGGCGCTGCCCCCTTGGGCGCGAAAACGTCGAAACGATTGCGCGGCAGCGGACCATACGCCACGTCGCGCGCGCCCGCCGCATTGGCACGCAGCCGCTCACTCTCGCGTTGCCAGCGTGGCAGCAAAGTGTCAGCCCAGTCGGGCACGGCCCCGCCGTTGTTGTATCTGCGAGCGAGTTCTTCGAGAGGTAGGTCGGGAATCATGGGTAGAAATGTATCGTGTGCGCAGTATTGCCGCGCTGCGATTTTTTATTTTGTTCGCCGCAATCCGGACGACGTATTTCAGAATCTCATTTCCAGCGGCATAAACTGATGCATTGGAACGCCTTTTCCACGTTGTCATCACATCAACCGTCAGCGGCTCAATGAATACCGAATTCGCGCCTTACCCATTCACGGCAAAGCAGTACGAAGCGAGGCGTCCGCCCTTACGCGCCGGCATCGAAGAAAAACTTCATCCCGTCGTTGTTGTCGGTGGTGGTCCCGTGGGCTTGACCACTGCGCTCGGGCTTGCGAATCATGGCGTGCCTGTCGTGCTGATCGAGGCGGACGATTCGGTTTGCACAGGCAGTCGCGCCATCTGCATTTCGCGACGCAGTCTAGAAATCATGGAGCGGGTCGGGGCTGTCGAGGGCTTCAAGAAAATCGGATTGCCTTGGACCGGCGGGCGCAGCTATTACCGTGATGCTGAGGTGCTGCACTTCACGATGCCGCAGGACGAGAATCAGAAACTGCCGCCGATGGTGAATTTGGCGCAGTACCACATTGAGCAGATCTTGCTTGATCGCGCTGAACAGCACGCAGCGCTCATCGACATCCGCTGGCAGACGAAAGTCACGGCGATTGATGCGCGGGAGGACGGCGTGCGGCTGACACTTTCCACGCCGCAAGGTGACTACGAGATGCGCGCAGATTGGCTCGTCGCCGCCGATGGTGGCCGCAGCTTCGTTCGCGAATCGATGGGGATGCAATTGCAGGGCACGAGCTACGAAGGTCGCTACGTGATCGTTGACATTTTGCTCGACAGCGCGCGCCCGACCGAGCGTCTGGCGTACTTCGATCCGCCCTGTAATCCGGGCTCTACCGTGCTTGTACACAAGCAGCCGGACAACGTCTGGCGCATCGATTATCAATTACAGGAAGGCGAGGATCCGGAGGCGGCCATTCGTCCTGAAAACGTCCTGCCACGCGTTTCGAGTCTGCTCGAAATGATGGGGGAAACCGGCGCTTGGAAACCGATCTGGATCACCATCTACAAGGCGAACGCGCTGACGCTAGAGCGCTACCGTCATGGTCGCGTACTGTTCGCGGGTGACGCCGCGCATCTGGTGCCGATTTTTGGTGTGCGCGGCGCCAATTCCGGGATTGATGATGCTGACAATGTGGCGTGGAAGCTCGCTTACGTGATCAAGGGCTTGGCGTCGGAAACGCTGCTCGATTCCTACTCATCGGAGCGAGTTGCCGCAGCGCACGAGAACTTGAGCTACGGAACCAAGAGCACGGAATTCATGGCGCCACCTTCATTCGCATTCGAGCTGATGCGCAAAGCCGTGTTGAGTCTCGCCATCAAGCATCCAAAGATTCGCGCGCTCATCAATCCACGGCAAACTTCGGCCATTACCTATACCGATTCGCCGCTCAATGCTGCGCTTGAATCTTCGGCCGCTTTTACGGCCGGACCCGCGCCCGGAGCGGTATTGCCGGAATGTCCGCTGACGATTTTGCGTGACGGGCAAACATACGCGGGGCATTTGACTGATCTGCTCTCGCCGTGCTTCGTCGTGCTGCGTTTCACTGACGGCTCCGCGTCCTCAGTGGGGTGGGCTGAGCTTGAATGCCAGATGCTGGCTGCGGGCATGCCCCTGAAGATCATCAAACTCGCAAGCGCCGCAGATAACGGCAACGCGGAGTGCGCTGCACGGGACAGCACCGGTCGCCTGTTTCCCATGTATGGAGCCGCTCCCGGCTCGGTGTATGTAGTGCGCCCAGACGGGCATGTGCTGGCGCGCTGGCGGCAGGGCAATCCTTCTCAAATCGCGGCTGCCGTCCATCATGCGCTACGCCCTTAAATCTTGCTAAGGACAATCGATGAACACACTTTCTGATAGCGATCTCGATGCGGTTTACACCGATTTTTGCAAGACCATGACGCTCGTGGGCGGGGCCAATTCGCAACAGTTTTTGGCCCGCTTTGCGTTGCTCGCCATGACTCGAATCGGCAATCGCGAGGTGATCAGCGATTTGATCGCCGCGGCAACTGATGGGGTCACGACGACAACAGCCTGAAGCACGACCTCACGTCTTGCCGCTCTTCGACAACACAGCCAGCAAACTTGCCCCAACAATAAATGCGCCGCCAATCAGGGTGCTCTGCGTAAGCACCGCCGCGCCGCCGAGCCACGAACTAAAACTGGCCACCAGAATCTCTGCGAGCATTAACACTGACAACACGTTCGCTGGTAACCGTGCCGCGCTGTATTGCAATGCCAGATTCCCGCCGAGCACCGCGACGGTGAAAATCGCCATACCCAGCCACGCGATCGGCTCGGGTGCGAGTACCAGTGGTTTGCCTGCCAACGCAAGCATTGCGATCACCAGAGGCGCGATGATCACGGCCCCGATGAACATGGCGAACGCACACGCTTCCTGCGGCGCGCCAGCGTACTTGCGCAAAATTACATTGTTCAAACCAAAGAAAAATCCGCCAGCCACGGCGAGCCAGTCCGCTGCTGAATCCGGGATAGGGAACTGCAATTTCCCGTCGCCCAGCACGAGTGCCGCGCCGATGAGCGCGAGCGCAGTTCGGGCAAGCGCCGAGGGCGTGACGCGTTCGGCCAGCAGCCAGCGCGCGAGCAACACGACCCACATCGGCATCAAATAAAACAACAGTACCGCACGCACCACGTCGCCCGTGGCTAGCGCCGAGTTGAAGCAGGCGTTGGTCATGCCCGACGCGAGCACCAGCCAGCCGAGCGTTCTGCGCTGTTGCCACAATACTTTCGCGGCATTCGGTCGCGCGATGAGCACTGCGACAGCGCACGCGGCGAAGATGAACCAGGTCGCCCACAACGAGGGCACGCCGTGCGCCTGAAGCCACTTCAGCGGATACCACGACACACCCCACACGCTGGCGTTGATCAGTGCCCCCAGTGCGGCTAACGTTGAGATAGTAGGCGCGGCGCCGGAACGAGAAGTTTCTTGCATGAAGCGATTATGCGCAGCCAGCCCACAGCGATCATCGCAGTTGCTGAGACATGTAGCGCCCGATTGCAAACTTCTCAACGTATGATGTCGGGGTCACGTTTCATTTACGCGAATCTTGTCTCGAACTCTGCCAATTGAATCTATCGCCGGGCATCCGGACTTTCGTCGTCTCGATCTGATCGAGGGCGTTTTGACAGATTTGCGCTATGCAACTGCGAATAATTTCGTCGGTCGCAACATGTATGTGGGCCATGACTGCGCATGGCTGCACCGCGACGCGGCAAATGCATTGACCAACGTCGCGATCAAGCTGCGTGCAGTGCGACCTGAATTGCGTCTGCTGCTACTTGATGCGCTGCGCCCGCAACGTGTGCAGGAGCTGATGTGGAACACTCTGGAAGGCACCGATCTGCGCAAGTATCTCGCGCCACCGGATCGGGGGTCGATCCATTCATTTGGCATGGCGGTAGACGTCACGCTCATTGACACAGATGGCAATGAGCTTGATATGGGCACATCCTTCGATGACTTGTCGGAGCGCTCGCATCCTGCACTGGAGACGGAACTCCTGCTACGTGGTGAACTCACGCCTGAGCAGATTGCTAACCGTCAGATACTGCGCGAGGTGATGGTGCCCAACGGCTGGCAGGGCATCTCAACGGAGTGGTGGCATTTCGATTGCGGCGACCGGCAGTTGGTACGTGAAAACTATACGCGAATTCTGTAGCGAAACGCTCAATTGCCGCCGAATACGCGTTGCCACCACGGCATTGGTGCTGGCGCTGGCGCTTTGCTGAGCCATTCGATCAACGCGTCAACGACCGGCCTCGCAATGGTGTGACTCGCCTGCGGATGATTGATCAGGCCAACTACGATGCACCAGTCGCCATCGGCGTTCCGCACATAGCCCGCCACCGAAACGACATCGCGCAATGTACCCGTCTTCACACGAGCGCGGCCCGTGGCTGGGCTGTCTTTCAACCGGTTTCGCATCGTGCCGTCGATGCCGACAATCGGCAGGCTCGAAATAAATTCCGGGGCCCATTCGCTTTTGTTCATCACCCGCAATACATCGGCCAGCAAGCGCGGCGGCAAGCGCTCAGTGCGTGACAGACCCGAGCCGTTGTCAAGCACCAAACCCGCGTCGGAAATGCCACGTTCGCGCAGCCAACCACGTACGACCTGCTCGCCGCGTACAGTGCTGGTGGCGGACGTATCGCCATCAAGCGCGAGTGCGCCCAATGTCAGATACAAGCTGCGCGTCAGTGGATTGTCCGACGGCTTGTTGATGTCTCGCAAAATGTCTGGCAGTGTGCGTGAACGATGCTCCGCCAGCACGCGCGCTGAAACAGGCGCTGCGCCTTCGCGCACTACGCCGGTAAAACGACCGCCCAATTCACGCCACAGCTGTCTAAACAACCTGTCCACGAAATCGGTGCGATCGATCACGTTGAGGCGTGTCGTCGCGTCGCAGTTTTTCGGGAAACTGCCGTGAATGACGATACGGATGATGCCATCGGCGGTGCGTTCAATCAGCGGGATTTTCCATGTGTCTTCCCAGTCCTTGCAAACGCCCTCAACCAGCGTCATTGCGGGAGCAAGGACGACTTGATCCATCGGCTGATTCATGCGGGCGGTGAACCCATCCGCCGTTGATGACATTGTCAGTTCGATAAGATTACCGTTGACCAGGATCGCATCGGGAATGACGTTGTATTGAAACTCGGGTGATTCATCGAACGGCGGCACGCCGATGTCCAGGCGCGGCGGTGAAAAGAACGTTCTGTCCAGCAGCAAATCGCCAGCAATTTCGGCGATGCCTTGCTGCCTTAGCGATTGCAGCATTCCGCGAAAGGCCGCCGTCTTCAAGTCTGCGTCGGCCATCCCGCGAAGTACCAGATCGCCCTGCAATACCTCGTTGCTCACGACTGCGGCAGAGCCCAATTCTGAGCGCCCGCGATACACCGGCCCAAGCCGCTCCAGCGCGACCGCAGTGGTGAGCAATTTCATGGTGGAGGCGGTCTGAAAGCTCAGCTCCGCCTGATGCGTAAACAGCACACGCTGATCGCTCACGCGCGCTACGATGAGACCGATGGAATCCTCGGGAAGGCCCGCTTTGGCAAGCGCATCGCTGACGACGGGAGGCAGCGCCGCGTGCGCGAGACTGAGGCTGCATGCAGCAAGGCTGGCGAGCCAAATCGCCCCAGCTCGAAAGCGTCGTGGCAACCGCAAAATCAGTCCCCGCGCCGCTTTCGGGCATGCGTTTTGGGCTTCGCGCGGGAAGAAAAATCTGAGCTGGGACATATGGTCAGCGTAGCATTTTTGTCGTCACTAGCCGGAAATTCACGGATTCCGATACGCGCATTTCGCTTTCGCAGTATTTAAATCGTAATATTGAAACAGGGGTAGTTTAGTGAGTGCGGCATGACCCAAAACGCCTGCTTCGGCAGCGTGTCTGGCAACCGGCTGATTGGGCGGAAAGCAGGAGCAGCATAGGGCGCGAAAAGCGCATTGGCGTTGGGCCGCAGCACTCACCAAACGACGACATTGTTGAATATTTTGTCCACTAAATTCGGACGAGGAGTACACACCGTGAAACTCAAGAAGCTAGCGCAAGTCATCTCGCTGTTGTGCGTGGCAAGCCAAGTCACCGCGCAAACCACCGATGCGCAAAAACTCGAAAAAGTAGAAATCACCGGCTCGAGCATCAAACGCGTGCAAGCCGAAGGCGCGCTGCCAGTGCAGGTGATCACTCGGCAGGAGTTGGATCGCGCCGGGATCGCCACGGTCGAGCAGCTTCTGTCGCAAATCAGTGTCAACGGCAATGGCTTTGACAATCTTGCCAGCAACACAGACGTTGCGGCTGGCGCGCAGCGCGGTAACAACGGTATATCAGCGGCGAACTTGCGTAGCCAGGGCTCGAACGCTACGCTGATTTTGCTCAATGGTCGTCGTGTTGCGGCCCACGGCCTGAACGGCGGTACCGTCGACTTGAACCAGATTCCGTTCGCAGCGATTGAGCGCATTGAAATCCTGAAGGACGGAGCCTCGGCAATTTACGGGACCGATGCCATCGGTGGCGTTATCAACTTTATCCTGCGCAAGGACTTTCAAGGGGTGTCCGTCTCGGGTAGCGTGGACGTTCCCGAGAAAAGCGGCGGCAGCGTTTACCGTGCCTCAGTGCTCGGTGGTTGGGGTGACTTGGCCAAAGACGGCTACAACCTGATGGGATCGATTGCCTACACTAAGGCTGAAGCGCTATTCGGTACGCAACGAGGTTTCGTCAACACGTTCCAGCCAGATCGTGGGTTGTCAGTGGACACCCGCGGCACGCCGTACGCCACCGTTTTTGCGATCAGCAGCGTGCGCAACATTTTGAGTTCGCGTTCG
>JAYWAQ010000746.1:0-2905 GCA_043782305.1 Burkholderiales bacterium | reverse complement strand
GAGCCCAAGCTGCTTGATTTTGGTGTCGCCAAACTGATCGACGCCACCGCCGCGCCGAGTGCTGCCACGCAACAGGCACGATTGCCGTTTACGCCGCGCTACGCGGCCCCGGAACAAGTCGAAGGACAGTCCGCAACGGTGCGCACGGATGTGTACGGTTTGGGGCTGTTGGCCTTTGAGCTGCTAGCTGGGGACAGCCCGTTTGCACGACTGGCCGACATGACTAGTGTTGGCAAAACACGCAATCAGCTAACGCCGTGGCAGGCACTTGATGTGGTGCGCAAAGACACATTACGCCCCGCCAGCGCTGTCGCTGCCGTCGCGTTACCCACGCATGCGAAGGCCCTGCGTGGGGACCTGGAAACGGTGCTCGCCAAAGCGCTGGCGCGCGCGCCTGCGGATCGCTATGCCACGGTGGCCGCATTCGCCGCTGATCTGCGCGCGTATCTCGCCGGGTGGCCGGTGCGTGCGCGGCCCGCAAGTCGCGCGGATCGGGCATGGAAATTTTGCAAACGGCATGCAGTGGCGGTGCCTTTGGCGGCGGCGGCCACTCTCGCGTTGATTGGCACTGCTGGCATCGCCACATGGCAAAGCGTGCGTGCCGAAAGGAGCGCACTGGATGCTGCCAATCGCGCAAACGCGCTGCGGCAGATTGCTCGCAGCATGATCTTTGACGTGAATGATGCGCTGGCCGACGGCACTACCGCCGCGCGCGGCAAATTGCTCGCCACCGCCACGCGCTTTCTCGACGGATTAGACGCATCGTCAAGCAAAGACCTGACGCTTAAACTCGATACCGCCGAAGCGTTCGAACGGCTGGGTGACGTCGCTGGGAACGCGTCACAAAGCAACTTGGGCGATGCGCAAGCGGCGGCGAAGCACTACGACAAAGCACTCACGTTGCGCCAGCAATTGCACGCGGCCCGTCCCGATGGTTTTGTCGAAGCGACAGGCATGATGAAAATCAACCAGCGCCTTGCCCGCATGGCGCTGGATCGGAGCGACCTGAAATCGGCGCTGCTGCTGAATACAGCCCAGGTTGACTGGGCCGAGAAGGCCGCTGCGCGCAAGTCTGACGACCTCAACGCGCAACTCGCCGTCGGCGAAGCGCAACTCAACCTGGCGAGCGTCCACTACTATCCCGGTCGCAAGAGTTTGAGCGACTTTGCGGCGGCGCTGGCCTTGGTCGAGCGCGCCGTCACGCAGCGCGCTGAGTTAGTCACCCGCTCCCCAACGGATGTGAGCGTGGTGCGCGCCTACGCGCAGTCGCTGGTGTTTTTAACGCAGCTCCGGCTGGTGCATGGGCAGGCGCAAGACGCGCTGGATGTGGCCGCGCGCATTGGCCTGGTGATCGATCCATTGCTAGCGGTACCGGCCACACGCGTACGCGCGGCTCCCTTCAAAATCTCCGAGTTGCGGCATCGCGGCGAAGCGCTGCTCGATCTCGGGCAAAGCGAGGCGGGCCTGCGTTCGCTAAAAGAGGCGGTCGCTCTCGCAGACGCGCAGGCAAGCGCGGATTCGCGCAATATTTTTTTGGAGCGCCGCGCCGCCACCACCCGATCCGCGCTGGCCTATCAGCAGTTGCGCGCAGGGCAAATTGAGGCAGCGCTCGCGAACACGCGCGCCTATCTCGCCGTCATCGAAAAGCAGCAAGCCGCGCAGCCGGATGTCGGCAATCTTAAAGGGCTGCGTGATGATGCAACCACCGCGTTAATCGAGGCGTTGCTTGCCGCCCACCTGAACAATGAAGCGAAGCGATTAGCCGAGACCCGCGCGAACGTGAGCACGCCAGCTACGACAGAATCGATTGGCAGCAACACCATAGATTTTTTCTCACTCGCTCAAGCCCGACACTGGCAAGGCATGGCGTTTTTAGCCGTGCGCCCGAACGACGCGCGCGGACTGGCGCTGGTCACCGAAGGCGCCTCCTACATCGCACGCGCCCTGCAAGTTGACCCGTTCGATGCGAATTTACGGCGTACGCTGGCCGAGCAACAAGTGCAGCTCGCGGAAGCTCTGGCCAAAAGAGATGAAACGCGCAGGTGCGATCTGTTCAATCAGGCGCACACCAGCTTCGAAGCGCTGCGCTCTGAGCAGCGCTTGAGCGCGATCTTTGTTGCCACTGCGAATCGTGCGGCAGCGCGAGCAACGGCGTGCATTTAAGGGGGCTGACGTAAGTTAACGCTTGCGACTCGATGGCCGGTCGATTTAGCCTAACTCGAGTTCCTGCTACCGCTCTCCGCTGCAGCCCATCGCCTAACGTTACGCGATGTGCGTCAATATTCCTTTGCTGTTCGGTGTCGTGCTAGCGCTGCTCATTGTCGCGGCTCACGTAAGAACTCGACATTGACCGTCTACTCGGTAATGGCCACGCAATCAGCGGTGAGCACGGGTGATGGCAACACCATCGACGGGAAGTCGCGCAAAATCACGTTGTTTTGTGATGACGGGGCTCGTCGGACGAGTGGTCAGCACATTGACGTGTCTCAGGCCGCCATTCGCAGCATCTGTGGAGTGTCGGGCTAGATTACCGCTACGATGGCAGTCTTTTGCCATGCTCTGCCTGCAAAGAACGCTATATGCACACCCGCCTATCCCGCGCTGAAATCCCAATCGATGAAACCTGGAACCTGGATGACCTGTTTGTCTCTGACGCCGACTGGGAGGCCGAGCTTGCCGCCGTGGATGCGGCCCGTGGCGGTGTAAGCGCGTACGAGGGCCGCTTGATTGAGGGCGCGGCCGTGATTCTGGCCTGCCTCAATACCGTTGAAGCCTTGCAACAGCGTTTTGTTCGCGTGAGCACCTTTGCCCACCTGCGCAACGCGCAAGACGGCACCAACCCGCAGTCGCAAAGCGCCGTCGCGCTCGTCGACGCACTGGAGGCGCGACTAAGCGCGAGCATCGC
>JAYWAQ010000745.1:0-8044 GCA_043782305.1 Burkholderiales bacterium | reverse complement strand
TCTACGGCGGTCTGGTGCGCTCGAAGAACGTACTGTCGGTGCTGATGCAGGTGATGGTCGTGTTCTCGCTCGTGGTTGTGCTTTGGCTGATCTACGGCTATAGCTTCGCGTTCACCGAGGGCAATTCGTTCTTTGGCGGCACCGACCGATTGTTCGGCAAAGGCCTATTTGACGCAGCGACGGGCGCGTTCCCGAACGCCGCCACGTTTAGCAAAGGCGTCGTGATCCCCGAGATCATCTTCATGGCCTTCCAGGCCTCGTTTGCCGGTATCACCTGCGCGCTGATTGTGGGCGCATTTGCCGAGCGCATGAAGTTCTCGGCGGTGCTGATCTTTACGGTTATCTGGTTCACGTTCAGCTACATCCCGGTTGCTCACATGGTGTGGTTCTGGTCCGGCCCTGATGCGTTTACCGGCCTTGATGCTGCCAAGTCGGCACTCGAATCAGCCAAAGGTGGCTTGCTGTGGCAATGGGGCGCGCTCGACTTCGCGGGCGGCACCGTCGTTCACATCAATGCAGGTGTTGCCGGTCTGGTCGGTGCCTACCTGGTTGGCAAGCGTGTGGGTTACGGCAAAGAAGCCTTCCCACCGCATTCATTGACGTTGACGATGGTCGGCGCATCGCTTTTGTGGGTGGGCTGGTTTGGCTTCAATGCGGGTTCCGCGCTTGAAGCCAACGGCACCGCCGGT
This sequence comes from Burkholderiales bacterium, assembly GCA_043782305.1. Taxonomy (GTDB): domain Bacteria; phylum Pseudomonadota; class Gammaproteobacteria; order Burkholderiales; family Casimicrobiaceae; genus Casimicrobium. The sequence goes on along the minus strand of JAYWAQ010000745.1, from coordinate 7,355 downwards.
CTCGCCTTCATGAATACGTTTGTAGCGACCGCTGCAGCCGTGTTGTCATGGATCGGTGCCGAGTGGTTCCTCAAAGGCAAGCCTTCAATGCTGGGTGCTGCGTCGGGTGCGGTTGCTGGCCTCGTTGCGATTACGCCAGCCGCCGGTAACGTCGGCCTGATGGGCGCGCTGGTGATTGGTCTCCTGGTCGGTGTGATCTGCCTGTGGGGGGTCACCGGTCTCAAGAAAATGCTCAAAGTGGATGATGCACTGGACGTGTTCGGTGTCCATGCGCTGGGCGGTATCTTCGGTGCACTCGCAACCGGCATCTTCAACAGCCCGAAACTGGGTGGTCCAAGCTACGTCGGTGATTGGGTGACCGCGACGGTCGTCAAGGCTGCCGATTACTCGATCATGGATCAGTTCATCGTTCAAGCCAAAGCGGTGGGGGTGACGGTGGTGTGGACGGCTGTGGTCGCCTTCATCGCCTTCAAAATCGCTGACCTGATCGTGGGCTTGCGCGTCTCCGATGATGAGCAACGCGAAGGCCTCGACATCGTGGCGCACGGCGAGAGTGCCTACAACAGGTAATCTGGCTGTAACCGGGCTGCACGCCCGGTTTGAATGAACAAAGGCTCACTTAGGTGGGCCTTTGTTTTTTGTGCTCTTTCGCACGTTGGCGAATCTGCTGGAACCGTCGTACATTTCCGGTATGACAACGCCATCACAATATCCAGCCCCTTTCGCACCGACGCTCCTCTGGAATGCACGCCTGCTAATGATCGAGCGCGCGACGGAAGACGCCAAAGCCTGCGCCCACTGGTATTCACAGTTGCTCGGCGACCCGGTCATACGACTCGCGCCTGACGTCTGGCAAGTGCGCGGCACAGATCGCTGGATGTTGTTCCGCACGGGTGCTAAAAAAACGGTTCCGATGATCGCGTTCGCTTTCCCGACGTATGACCAATGGGCGAGCTATCGTACGCACCTGAAATTAATCGAGCTCGCCCTGCACCCCGTTGCCCCAGAGTTGCAGGCACTCTTTGGCGAGGCAACCTTCGCTGTGCGCGATCCTGACAATCGCACCGTGCTGTTCTGTGTGGCGCCGTCCGCCACCGAATCGAATGCACCGTCGTTGCCCGATGACGATCCAGTGACGATCACCGGAGCGTCCGCGCCCGCTGAACCGCGATCCGCGCGCATGCAGCACTTCGTGTGCGCGTCAATGCAGACCGAAGCCATGCTGGAGTTCTATCGCGACGTACTGGGCTTTATGGAGTCTGATCGCGTCGTTGATACCGACGGTGATCTGAGTTCTGCGTTCGTGCGCTCTGACGCCGAGCATCACAGCTTTGCGGTGTTTCGTGCGCCACACACCGGCCCGGATCACCACGCGTACGAGCTACCCAACTGGAACGCCATTCGCGACTGGGCGGATCACTGCGGCGATCTTGAAATCCCGTTGTGGTGGGGGCCGGGACGTCACGGTGTCGGCAACAATTTATTCTTCATGATCGAAGACCCGGACGGCTACAAAGTCGAGTTCTCCACCGAGCTAGAACTCATGTCCCCCGATCAGGCCTACCGCGAATGGCCGCACGGGCCACGGGCGTTGAATCTTTGGGGTAATGCGTGGATGCGTAGTTGAAAAACGTTGTGCTGTTGCCTGGAAATGCGGACAAAAAGACACGTCCAATGAACCGATCGGCAGCGGTTCGGTCAATGCATGCATCAGTCACTTTTTGAGACCCCGATGCAACAAGATTCACGTGTTATCGCCGTCACTACTTTCGTGCTCTTGTTTGCGCTCCCACTCGCGGTGACGGCGCAGTCCGTGACCACCGAAGGGACCGCAGCTACATCAGTTGAAACGGTGATCGTAAAGAGCGCGAAGAACGCCGCGATGATGCCGTACGACGACGTATACGAGCGGCTCAAGCGGATGCAGGATGCAAAGCTCGATCGCATTCGGCTGCAAATCAAAATTTCGACCAAGCGCGACGATCTCAAACTAAGCGATGTTCGCGTCGCCATCGTCAACGACGACACCAGTGTGAATTTGCCCATCGCTGCGGACGGCCGCATTGACGTGCCCTTGCGTGGTGATCTCTACAAGACAGACGCCGAGATTCGCAGCAATCAGCCAAAGGGCAGCCTCGGCGGTTCAATCAGTCTGGAGGTTGGCTGGGACGGCGACAAAGAAATCCCGTATGCAGAAATCGAAGAAACCGTGCGCCAGTTTCAGAGAGGCGGCAAGGATTTGATGGGCTGGTTCGCCTATCTCGTGTTCTTCCCTTCGTTCGAGAGCTTCGAGGTTCCCGTGCAGTTCCCCAAAGCCAACGGACAGACGATGAAGGTGATGAAGGACGGTCGCCTGATCGAAACCTACAGCGCGGACGACAAAGGTTTGCTCAAATTTCGCCTCAAGCGTGAATGGAGCACATTGCAGCCAACACTGGTGTTTTCCGAGGCGCCGCCAAAGGGCTGAGATTTGTGTAGTCAGGCAGGAATAGGCATGGCCGAAACTCGCCCGGAAATACCAAAAATCAGTCTGCAATTCATGCTTTCGTCATAAATTTCACCTGCCTGACTGCGTTTTCCGCTACTCTTTCGGAAAAATCCATTTCGATTCATCGATATGGGCAAAAAACGAGGCGTCACTATGAATATGCTGAAACTGCGGTGGCAGACTTGCGCTGTAATGTTGTGCCTGACGACGTGTCTGATGGGTCGTGCCAGCGCGCAAATCATCGTCGGCCAGACGGCGGGATTCACTGGCGCTGTCGCGGCAACGGTCAAGGAAGCGACCGACGGCGCGAAGCTCTACATCGACTCGGTCAACGCCAAAGGCGGCGTCAACGGACAGGTGATCGAGCTCGTCTCGATGGACGACAAGTTCGACCCGAAAACCGCAGCGGCGAACGCTCGTACGCTGATCGTCGAAAAGCGGGCAGTCGCGATTTTTTTGACACGTGGCACACCGCACAACGAGCTCATCATCAAGGAACTTGATGAGTTGAAAGTGCCGCTGGTCGGCCCTTCCACCGGCGCGATGCTGCTGCATGAACCCGCAAAGCGATACGTGTTCAACGTGCGCTCAACGTATCAGCGCGAAGCGGAAAAAGCGGTGGGCCTGCTCGCCGCAATCGGCATCACCAGCATCGGTGTGCTGCATGTGGACGACACGTTTGGCGCCGACGCGCTGGTCGGCATCAAAGCGGGCTTCGAAGCCAAAAATCTGAAGCCCGTTTTCCTCGGAAAGTACGACCGCAGCAAGCCCGATTTCGCGCCACTTGCGCTCGATGTGCGCACCACCAGCCCGCAGGCGGTGATGGTCGTGGGCTCCGGCACGCACGTGGTTGACGCGCTTAAAGCCATTCGTGCTGCGGGCTCGCGTGCACAACTCGTGACGCTGTCGAATAACGCATCAGGCGGCTTCGTGAAGGCGCTGGGCGAGTATGCGCGCGGCACGATCATCACGCAGGTCTTCCCGAATGAGCGCTCAATCAATTCACCGTTCGTGAAGGAAGTATTGACGCTGGCCAAAGCGAGCGCTCAGACGCAGGTGTCGCCCGCTACGCTGGAGGGCTTCGCGGCTGCCAAAGTGCTGGTCGAAGGCCTGCGGCGTGCAGGGCCGAATCCAACTGGCGAAAAAGTGCGCGCCGCACTGGAAGCCATTCGCAGCTACGACATCGGCGGCATGGACATAACTTATTCGGCCACCGATCACACGGGTCTTGATTTTGTCGACCTCTCAATCATCAACAAGGAAGGCAAGTTCACGCGCTAACGTAGTTACGGGCTAACGCAGTCACAGGCTAACGCAGCGTGCAAAATTTGTAGACAATGGGGGCATGGTTGCTCCCGTTTCTGCCCCTGCTTTGCCGATACCTGCGCATCAATGCTGACCGTATTGAAATTGACGGTTCACGTCCGCTCAGCGCCACCGCCAATGTCATGCTCGCCAGCGGCGGCGCGTTGCAGGCGAAGCTCAAATTCGACGAAAAACGTAAAGAGGGCGAAGCGGAATTTGCGCTCGAAAAAGTCGCGCTCGCCGCGTTTTCGCAGTACCTCAATCGCAACACAAAGTTAAAGCTTGGCAAGGGTGACGCCGCCGTCGCGGGACGTGCCAAATTCTCTGCTGCGGCCAATGCGGATGAAACGCTGCGCTTCGATGGCAATCTTGCCGTCCGCGAGCTTGAACTGATTGATGAGACGACGCAGGCGCCGTTTGCGCAATGGGGCGAGCTGTCGAGCAAAGATGTCAAAGTCTCAATGGGCAAGAACGGACTCGAGGTCGCGCTCACCGATCTGCTGCTCGATCAACCGCGCGGCAAACTGATCATCGCCGAAAACAGCACCATCAATCTCGCGCAGATTGGCAAGACGGACGCATCCAGCGCGTCCGTGCCAGCGACGCAATCCGGGAAACCGGCGCAGGCGGCACCTTTTTCGACGGACAGCGAAAAAGCAACGCGCATAAAAGTGGATCGACTGCAAGTGACCGGCGGCGACGTTGAGTTCGCTGACCTGTCGCTGCGACCGCAATTCGGCACCCGAATCTCGGACCTGTCGGGCCTGATTGTGGGCTTGTCGACCGAGCCGTCGTCACGCGCCGAAGTGTCGCTGGAAGGTAAGGTCGATGAGTTCGGGCTTGCCCGCGTGTCAGGCAATCTGTCGCCGCTCGGCGCGACGGAATTCACCGACATCAAAGCCATTTTCCGCAATGTCGAGATGAAAAATCTCACGCCTTACTCGGGAAAATTTGCCGGTCGCAGGATTGAATCTGGCAAGCTCTCGCTCGATCTCGAATACAAAATCGACCAGCGAAAGTTGAAGGGTGAAAACAAGGTCGTTGTCGATAATCTCGTGCTCGGCGAACGCATCGAAAGCAAGGACGCGACGAATCTGCCGCTTGATCTAGCCATCGCGTTGCTGCGCGACAGCAACGGCATGATCGAGCTGGGTTTGCCGGTGCAAGGCTCGCTCGATGACCCGCAGTTCAGCTTTGACGGGCTCGCGTGGAAGGTCATCGTCAATGTGCTGACGAAGATCGCAACCGCTCCTTTCCGTGCGCTCGGCGCGCTGCTCGGTGGCAGTGGCGAAGAGTTTGAAGCGGTCAATTTCGAGCCCGGCGAGGCGCGCCTGTTGCCGCCCGAACGCGAGAAATTGGCAAAGCTCGCGAAGGCGCTGGAACAGCGCCCGCAGCTGAAGCTCGCGGTCGAGGGTCGCTTCGACAAAGAGCGTGATCGCGAAGCGCTGGCCGACAATATTGTGAAGCTTGATGTGAGCAAGCGGGCAGGCAAGAAGCCGCCAGGTGCCAATGAACCGCTGATCATTTCGTTTACCGACGCGAAGGTGCAGGCTGCCCTTGATGAGCTCGCTGCGGCTGCGGGCGACGACGCAACGAAACTGCTCGCGCAATATTTGCCCCCCGCGAGCAACGCCGTCTTAGGCGCGTTGCAAAACGCACGCGAGCGCATAACCGAGAAAGGCCGCACGGAAGCCGCTGACGCCCGCGGCAAGTATTACCCGGAACTGTTCAAGCTTCTGCGCGCGAAGCAGGCCGTGCCCGACACGGTGTACGCCACGCTTGCCACCTTCCGTTCCGAGGCCGTCAAAACTACGCTCACCACTGTCAACAAGTTCGACGCAGCCCGCGTTAGCGTCGCTGCACCGCAACCCGTGAAAGCCAGCAAGCCGGAACAGGTCGCGACGACGCTAGCTTTGTCAGTGAAATAGTGATTCTCAAGGAGCGCATCATGTCCGCATCAACCAGCAACGCCATCCCCGTCCGCATTCCCGCCGCCCAACAACCGCTCAAATCGCAAGCGAAGTGGAAGCGCGTGATCATCGTCGTCCTCGCGATGCTCTACGTGATTTCGCCGCTGGACTTGATCCCGGATTTCATCCCCGTCATCGGCTGGCTCGACGACCTCGGCGTGCTGGTTTGGGCCGCGCGGCAGGTGTTTTTTAACAAGGATGTTTGACGGTCGCTCTGCCGCGAGACGCCTGGTCAGCTTTTTTGTCAAGCCTATATTTTATATGGGCTAAGCGCCATTTATCGCATTAGTCGATAAGTGGCTTTTTGCGGTGTTAGCCCATATGAGACAGCGCATTCGTCGAAAAGCTGTATAGGTAGGGCGGGCAGTGCCCGCCGCGCCTTCCGCACACTTCAACATCAAAAAATCGACAGTTTCGTCAGCGAAGTAAACATCTCAAGCGCGAGCGATCCAGCGTGACTATTGCCACTGTCCTCAAGCGCCGGTGACCACACGCAAATCCCGCATTGCCCCGGCAAAATCGCCACAATGCCACCGCCGACGCCGCTCTTCGCGGGCAAGCCGACGCGAAACGCGAAATCGCCCGCCGCGTCGTAGGTGCCGCAGGTCAGCATCAGGGACGACAAGCGTTTCGCCGAGCTCGGATCAATCACCGCCTCGCCGCTCCACGGATTAACTCCGTGATTGGCGAGGAAACACGCCGCACGCGCCAGCTCCACGCAGCTCATTTCGATCGCGCAGTGATGGCAATACGCATGCAGCACCTCGCCGACCTTGTTGTGCAGGTTGCCAAAGCTCTTCATGAAATGCGCCATCGCCGCGTTGCGCGACGACGTGCTGATCTCGGACTGTGCGACCTTCGTGTTGTACGTAATGTCCGCGACACCGCTCACCTTGCGCACAAAATCCACGAGCGACTGCGCCGCATTCACACTGCGGCTCACGAGCATGTCCGTCACCACCAGCGCGCCCGCGTTGATGAAGGGATTTCTCGGAATACCGTGCTCCGCCTCCAGCTGCACCAGCGAATTGAACGGTGAGCCCGAAGGCTCCCGCCCCACGCGCGTCCACAGGGAATCGCCCTCGCGCTGGAACGCGAGCGTCAGTGCAAAGAGCTTCGAAATCGACTGAATCGAAAAGCGCTTAGTCGCATCGCCGACCGCGTAAACATTGCCCGCAAAATCGACGACCGCCATGCCGAATTGATCGGGCGCAACGTTCGCGAGTTCAGGAATGTAGGACGCGACTTTGCCCTCGCCGATGATTGGTTTCAGCGCGGCGTGGATGCGTTCGAGTGTGGGCTGGTAATCCATGGCGGGATTATGCGCAAAACCGTTCGAGGTGGGCTTGTCGAACCATGAACGTAAGTGAAAAGCAAACGTGGTTAGCCCGCCACCGCCTCATTTCGCCTGAAGGCGAGTCACTTTTGGCATTGCCCAAAAGTAACCAAAAGGCTAGCCCCTGGACCCAGCTTCATCCTGCAGCGCTCGCGGCGGGGCGGGCAAAAGGGGCCAGCGAGCTAACGTTTACTCGTGGTTCACATCTGTGTCGTACACCGCACAATTGCTGGCCTCTACCATCACTATTTTGCAG
>JAYWAQ010000744.1:0-8064 GCA_043782305.1 Burkholderiales bacterium | reverse complement strand
CATCTTTTCGATGAGTCTCAGCGCGCCCGCACAGGTGGTCGGCGACGGCGAATCGAGCTTGCGTGAGCTAATCCTCGCAGCCCCGCTGGTCGCCCGTTGTCGCGCGCTGCAACTGGAGGAGCAGCATGACCGACTCGACTGGATTCCGCGCGCCCGCGAAACGGTGGTGCTCGCTTTCGCACGCAGCCTGCGACTGGGTGCCACATTGACCGACGGTCGACATTTAGTCACGCCAGCCATGGTGGCGCGATTTGACGAGATTGCCGACGGCATCAAAGACTTTTATTTCGGACGATTTGATGTTCGTTTTGAGCGCCTGGACGAGTTTCAGCGCGGCGAAAATTTTCAGATTCTGGAGTTAAACGGCATCGGGGCCGAGGCCAATCACATCTGGGACAGCAACACCACGCTGCGCAATGCGTACAAGACATTGTTCGCTCAATACAAGCTCGCCTACCAAATCGGCTACCTGAACCGCGAGCGCGGCTGCCAGCCGGTCGGTGCACGCGTTGTGTGGCGCTTTTTCAGCAATCAGCAGCGCGTGCTGAAGCTACTGCAAAGGCCGGTTGATTGCGCGAAGTGAGCGGCGCTTACGCATGAGTGGGCTCGAAAAAGCAGGTACGTCTCCGCCGCGACCTGCGGGTTATCGTGGGGGGTCGTGGCAGAGCCGTTCCTGCAAAAGCGCGATCCTCGTTTGCATCACCCTGCTGGCGACCGCGCCGAAATCCGCCACGCTTCAAGGCCAACGCTTCGATGACAGCGCCCGACTAGCCACGCAAGAGCTCGCATTAAACGGCCTCGGCCTACGTGCGATGCTGTTCGTCAAGATCTACGTCGCGGGTCTTTATCTGCTCGAAAAAGCCGTGACGTTTCGCGTCATCGCGAACATGCCGGGCCCCAAGCGACTGCAACTGCGCATGCTGCGAAAAGCGGACGCCGACGACTTCATCGAGGCGCTGGTTGAAGGCACCGAGGAGAACTGTAGTAAGGCCGAACTCGCGCTGTTGAGCGCCCGGATGCAGCAGTTAACGCAAACCATCAACGCCATCGGCAACGTGGTGGCGGGCGACAACCTCAACTTCGATTTTGTCCCCGGCCTCGGCACGTCGATCACCATCAACGGCGTCAAGAAAGGTGCTGTCATTGAAGGGGCCGATTTTTACAACGCGGTGCTCAAAATATTCATCGGCGAAAACCCGATGGATGATGGGCTAAAAGCTGGGTTGCTAGGCAAGTAGCACTTGCGAGATTGTTCAAAAATAGGCCGCGCCGATTCAAGTCGTCAGCAGGCGCAGTTAGCATTGCTGCAATCCCGCTTTGACTCAAATCCTTTCATGCCTCTAGAACTCTCCCGCCGCGCCCAATCCCTCGGTACTGAAAACGCCTTCGTCGTGCTTGCTGAAGTCAACAAGCTCATCACCGAGGGCTATGACATCACCAGCTTCTGCATTGGGCAGCCGGACTTTCCTGCGCCGACTCATGTGCAGGAGGCCGGGCACGAGGCCATTCGTCTGGGCAAGCATGGCTACACGCCAAGCGCGGGCATACCCGAGCTGCGGGCTGCGGTCGCGACCTACATGGGCGACATGCGCGGGATTGAAATCTCGCCGGATGATGTCGTGGTCGGAGCTGGCGCGAAGCCATTCATCGCATACACCATCTTGTCAACGACGGATTACGGCGCGGGCGACGAGGTGATTTACCCGGTGCCGGGCTTTCCGATTTATGAGTCTCAGATCACGATTAACGGCGCGGTTCCTGTGCCGCTGTATCTGCGCGAGAGCCGCAATTTTGCGTTCGATCCGGCTGAGCTGGAAGCGAAAATCACGCCGAAAACCAAGCTCCTGATTTTGAACAGCCCGCAAAATCCTACCGGCGGCATCCTCACCAAAACCGATCTCGAAGCGATCGCCGCGATACTGCGCAAACATCCGCAAATCTGGGTGTTTTGCGATGAGATTTATGGACGTCTCACTTTTGAAGGCAGCTTTCAATCGCTCGCCAGTTTGCCCGACATGCAGGAGCGCTGCATCATCAGCGACGGTGCGTCGAAGACCTGGGCGATGACCGGCTGGCGCATCGGTTTCACGGCCAACAAATTGCTCGCACCGGCATTCACCAAATGGGTGACCAATACCGACAGCTGTGCGAGCCACATCTCGCAATGGGCCGCAGTCGCCGCCGTGAGCGGCCCGCAGCACGAGGCCGAGATGATGCGCTCGAAATTTCTTGAGCGGCGCAGTCTGATCGTGCCGCTGTTGAACGCGATTCCCGGTATCAAATGCCAGGCTAGCGGCGGCGCGTTTTACGCATGGCCGAACGTGACCGAGCTGTGCGAAATGACGGGGCTCGCCGATAGCGAAGAGCTGCGCAAACGTTTGCTCTACGAAGCGGGCGTTGCGGTGTTGGCCGATATCCATTTCGGCCATCGCGTACCGGGCGACGGACAGCACATCCGCTTCAGCTACGCCACGCAGAACGAGAACATCGTTAAGGGTGTGCAGCGAATTGCGGACTGGGTGAAGCGTTCGACGAAGTAGCGGTCGGTTTGCCATTCCCGGCAAGGCGCGAATCCCGCTAGAAGGTCGCGCCGATGCCGTGACAACTTTTCGGTGAAAGCCTTGTTGGATTTGGGCTAAATGGAAATAATCCAAAAAGTCGATTTGCCTAATTTCATGGCTCTAGCCCAAATGAAATAGACGTTTCACAATAAAGCTGTATTCCTGGGGTGACGCGTTTTTCCGTTTTGACATACGCTTTGCACAACCGTAATAACCTCCCTCGCTGAATAAAAAATCGTGATCGATCACCCGCAACGAACCGCGCTGCACAACGAAATCCACGCCCGTCCGCCGGAGCCTATGGCACCGCCACTGGCGATCTCGCACGTGGTGATGCTGTGCAGCCCGGCCGAGCGCGAGGCTAGCCGCGCGCATCTGTCGAGCTTGCTGCGCGATCATCATCTGCCTGCGCTCGACGACACGATCAGCCATTCGCGGCACAACCTTGGCGCGTATCGCGTTCGCTTTGAACGGCATACTGAATTTGTGAGCTGGACGTTCCTGAAGCCGCTTGATGCCGAGCCCGAAGGCGAGCCGCGCGCGGCCACCGAATCGCTGCCGCAAGCGTGGCTTGAGGGCCTCCCCGGTCAGCGCCTCGTAGCGCTTAATCTGTGGGCATTTTCGGGCACGACGCAGGAAGACGAAGCCCCGGACCCCCGCATCAAACAATTGCTGTACGACGAAACCCTCGTTGGATCTGCGGTGTCTGACGGTCGCTGCGAGGCGTATACCGATTTCGCGATTCATCCGGACGGCTATTCGCGAACGCTGCTGTTTGTCGGTAACGCCACGCCGCGCGGACTCGGTCGGCTCATCCAGCGATTGCTCGAAATCGAGACGTACCGTATGGCCGCACTGATGGGATTTCCCGCTGCGCTCAAATCCGCTGGCGAGCTGGCCCAAGCTGAGCGTGAGCTAGCGGAATTGGCAACCTCCATCCCGACGATCAGCCGTGAAGAAGAGCCGCAATTGCTCGACCGCCTCACGCGTCTCGCCGGCCAAATCGAATCGCAGTACGCGGCGTTGCATTCACGGTTTTCAGCAAGTTCCGCGTACTTTTCGCTCGTGGATCGTCGCATCGAAGATCTAGGTGAAACGCGCATTTCGGGACTACAAACCTTCCGTGAGTTCATGGATCGCCGCCTGAGCCCCGCGCGCAATACCTGCGAATGGGCGGTGCGCCGACAAGACTCGCTGTCGCAACGCGTATCGCGTATGAGCAACCTCCTGCGCACCCGCGTGGAAATCATGCAGCAGCAGAACAGCGAAGCATTGCTGGCAACCATGAATCAGCGCGGCGACCTGCAACTCAAGCTGCAATCGACAGTAGAAGGCCTGTCCGTCGCCGCGATCACGTACTACATCGTTGGCCTCGTGAGTTATCTCGCGAAAGGCCTTATCGCCTGGGGCTGGCCGCTGTCAGCTGAAACCACCACAGCGATCACCATTCCAGTGGTAGCCCTCAGCGTATGGTGGTCGATACGGCGCTTGCATCAGAGGATTTTGGCACCTCGAGCGGGTGAATGACGCAGTGCGCTGATCGAACACATTCAGAAAATTCGACAGCCACGATTGATTTCCAGCTAGGGCCCGCATAAGATAAGGCCGCTTATCGCTTCTGACCGAATTTGTCGATTTTTTGTACAGCGGCTCGGTGACTAAACCAGTGCTTGGGCGAAGCGGTGGCGACAATTGCCATCGTAATTTACGAGAGGACTCACATGAACACATCTGGCATTTTTGAGATTCAGATCGCGCGCTGGATCGGCGCGCTGGCTTTGGCGCTAAGCGTTGGTGCGTTCGCACAAGCGCCGCGCGACACCATCGTCAACCGTGCGCAAGTGGAGCAGGCCATCGAGCGTGGCGCTCTGGTGTGGGACGTGCGTGCGCCAGTGGATTATGCGAAAGGGCACATCGCGGGTGCGGTGTCGATTGGTGATGCGCCATCAGTCTTGCGCGATGCCAATCGCGAAGACTTCATCAGTGTCGCTGCGATTGAGCAGATTCTCGGCAGTGCAGGTATTGATCCGTCGCGCGAGATCGTGGTCTACGGGAATCGCGGCACATGGAACCCGTATTTTGGGCTCTACACCGCGCAATATTTCGGCGGAAAATTAGCGTCGGTGTACCACGACGGGATTGAAGATTGGATTGACGCTGCCAAACCGATAACGAGCGCGCCGACGAAGCTGCCGCCGATTGCATTGAAACTAACAGTCGATGCATCGCGCGTAGCGTCCACGCGCGAAGTGATCGACAAAGTGGGGAAGGCCAACGTTCAGATTCTCGACGTGCGCACCACCGCTGAGTTTGAAGGTAATGACATTCGAGCCATTCGCGGTGGCCACGTGCCCGGCGCGGTAAATATTCCTTATGAACACAATTGGCAAGACCCGGACACGCTCACGAAACTGGGTAAGAAACAGGTGAACAGTAGCGTCGGTATGTCACTCAAACCCGTTGCGGACCTGCACAAAATGTATGCAGGACTCGACAAGGAAAAGGAGACCATCGTTTATTGCCAAAGCGGCGCGCGGGCGAGCGAATCGGCTGGTGTACTCCAGCAATTGGGGTTCAAGAATGTGAAGGTCTACGACTCGTCGTGGCTGGGCTATGCGAGCGCGCTGGACGCGCCCGCCGAGAATGTGACGTTCGTGAACGTGGGCGCGCTCCAGGGCCGCATTCAGGCGCTGCAAAATCGGCTCGACGCGTTGGAGCGGGAAGCGGTACGCAAGTAGCCTGAGCCGAATCTCAAATAAAAAGGATACGTGCTTGCCGGCCTTTTTTCTTGCCGCTCGTGTTTCGCCGGCTGCGCCTACGCGATTTAGTGAAACACTAATTGCAAATTTGAAATGGCTATGAGTTGTCTGCGCTGCGCAGTTGCGCGAGCTCAGCTTCCAGCTCGCTAATTCGCAGGTCTCGCGCGGCCAGCTCTGCCTTCACGTCGGCGGCTTCAAAGCGCTGCGGAATGTGCTGCGGACAGTTGACATCCCACGCGGTTACGTTGAACAGGACCACGTGCTCGGGGCGGGCCTTGTAGCCGCTTGGCATGAGCTTCGACATCAACGAAGCGTCGCCCTCCACAACCTGAGCCGTTCCCCAGATTTTTATCCGGCGACGCTCTGCGTAGTCGATGAGGAAGAGGTGCGCCTTGGGGTTCTCCGACAAATTACCCTGTGTAATGAACTGGCGGTTTCCAGAAAAATCGGCGAACGCGATTGTGTTGTCGTCGAGTACGTGCAGGAATCCTGGCGGTCCGCCACGGTGCTGAATGTACGGTTGGCCGACCGAATTCGCGGTGGCGAGGAAGACGCTGAACTGCGACTCGATCTCGACTTTCAAGTCCGCGCTGATCGTCGTCTGCCAGCCGTCGCCTTGCTCCATGCGTTCGTAGGCGCGGCGGGAGCCCTTGCGCGATTGCAACGCCTTCACCGGTGCAGTGAACGCCACGTCGCTCGCGATGTCGAGCGTGAACGGAGGGATTGGGGGACGGATCACGGTGATGGCTCAAGTTGAATGGGTTGAAAAACCCGGGCAGCGCGGACGAGCCGCGTTACCTGGTGCGGCGGGCGCAAGGGGCACAGGGGGCTCACGCCGCCAGTGCGTCGGCGACCGGAAAGTCGATCTCGGTCTTCGCCACTTCGTTGATGTAGTTCGTCCACGTATTCAGCGCAACGTGTTGAACGATCTCGACGATCTGTGCGTCGTCGTAACCCGCCATGCGTACGGCGCGGACGTCGTCATCGACGACATGGCCGCGCTCACGCGCGACCTTTGCGGCGAAGCGCACGGCGGCCTCAGCTTTCGGATCATTGGAGCTACCGCGACGATTGGCCGCAATTTCGGCGGCGTCGAGTTTCGCCAGATTTTTGGCCATGTAGCTGTGCGCCGACAGGCAATAGTCGCAGCCGTTGATCTGGGCGACGGCCAACGCGATGCGCTCACGTGTTGCCGCTGGCAACGCGCCTTTGGCAAGCGCGCCTGACATGCCAAGGTAGCCTTCGAGTGCAGCCGGACTGTTGGCCACGAGCCGGAACAGGTTCGGCACGACGCCGATCTGTTTATGCACGGCCTCGAGCATCGGGCGGGCGGTGGCAGGCGAGGCGTTGACGGTGGCGGGGGCGTTGATACGGGACATGATTGGATCTTTCTGCGGTGGGGTTTGAGTGCCGGTGGATTCCGGTAGAAAGGAATGTAGTGGTTTCCAATAAAAACAACTAGACTGCTAATATTGGAATGTTCCTTCCGAGAATTGGAAATATGGATCGTCTCGACGCTATGACCGTCTTCGCCGCTATCGTGGACGCTGGCAGCCTGTCGGCAGCGGGCCGACGACTCGGCACACCGCTGGCGACCATTAGCCGCAAGCTGTCTGACCTTGAGGCGTATCTCAAGACGCAATTGGTGGCACGCTCAACGCGCCAGATGGTGCTAACCGATGCGGGAAGCGACTATCTTGCCGCTTGCCGCGAAATCCTCAAGCAGATCGACGAGGCCGAACACGCCGCGTCGGGCACCTACGCGCAAGCCAAGGGCGAACTCGTCATTGCGGCGCCCATCGTGTTTGGACGCTTGCATGTGGTGCCCGTCGTCGCTGCTTTCCTTCAACAGTATCCTGATGTTGATGTGCGTTTGCTGCTCGCCGACCGCAACGTCAATCTGCTCGAGGAACACGTTGACGCTGCCTTGCGTATCGGCGAGCTGCCCGATAGCAGCTTCATCGCCAAGCGGCTGGGAAGCGTTCGACGGGTCGCTTGCGCCAGTCCGCAGTATCTAGCCGAGTTCGGCACGCCGCGCGAACCAAAAGATCTGAGCGCGCATCGATGCGTGACCTTTGAAGGGCTGATGTCACCGTCTAACTGGACGTTCGAAAGCGAAAATGGCCCGGTGCGCGTCCGCGTTCGTTCACGCCTGTCAGCAACCACCGCCGACGCCGCTGTCTCGGCAGCGCAAGCTGGCCTCGGTGTGACGCGCGTCTTGTCGTATCAGATCGCTGATGCACTCAGGCAGGGCCTACGGGTGCGCGTCCTGAGCGAATACGAGCCGCCCGCCGTGCCGGTTAGCCTCGTGTACGCAGGGCTGGGCCGCTTACCGATGAAGACCAGAGCTTTCATTGAGTTCGCCACCATTGAGCTTCGAAGGCAAATATTGGAGAGCGAATGATGGGGTCACAAACAACAAAAATAACGATGTAACAAGCGGGGCTCGTGAGCTACCTCGCGAAAGGCCTCACCGCCTGCGGCTGGCCGCTGTCGGCAGAAACCACCACAGCGATCACCATCCCGTTTGTAGCGCTCAGCGTATGGTGGTCGATACGGCGCTTGCATCAGCGGATTTTGGCGCCGCGCGCAAGTGAATGAAGGCGAGGATTTCACGAGTCACGCAGGATTGATTGACGCGACCGACGCAACGCTTACGGAATGTTGATCATGAGATGGTAGTTGTAGGTGTTTGCGACATGAGTCGTCGACCAGAAGAGCTCAAGCCCGTTGCCGGGGCCGCT
>JAYWAQ010000743.1:0-2916 GCA_043782305.1 Burkholderiales bacterium | reverse complement strand
TCACGCCGTCTATCCCGCCTCACCCTTTGTGCCTGCGAAGGTGCGCGCCTTCGTGGATTTGTGTGTGCAAGAAATGCCGGGGAGATTCGACGAAGTCAGATGAATTTAGATCCCCCGTGCCGGTCGCCACCAGATTGATGGCTTTGATATTCAGCGAAGCCTGAGCGAACAATTCATTGCGCTGGCTAATGCCATCCTGACACATCTCTTCGGTTTTTTCGGGTGCCGGTGGGCAAATAGAGCTAGGCGTACGACTTGGCGGCTTGGATCATTCGGCGTGAGAGCTCGGAATTACGGCGACGCAGAAAGTCATACAGAAGCTGTGCGTAGTCCGCGCGCACGGCACTGAGTACCGACGGGCGTTGCTGCAGGGCGTCACGCCAGGTCCTGACTTTGGGTGTGTTGGTAAACACGCCGAAATCGTCGATCGTGTCGAATACCTCAAAGTAGCGGAACGCTGGTGCGAATGCCGCGTCTACCAGGCTGAATGAATCGCCGGAGAAGTACGGTCCGTTGCGGCCGGTGTTGCTCAGCGCCATTTCCAGCTGTGCGAACTTGCCGCGCAGATCGGCAACTTTGGCAGCAAGTGTTCGCTTATCAGGAGCGCCATACAAACCACCAATCGCGTTCAGCGTGGCCGAGGCAAACTCCATCCAGCCTCGGTGTTGTGCCCGCACAATAGGGTCTTGTGGGTGCAACGCCCTGGCCGTGGTTTCTTCCAGGTATTCGCAAATCACTGCGGACTCAAAAACAGCTTGTCCATCCACCAGCAAAACGGGTGTCTTGCCCAAAGGCGATACGTTGAGGAACCAATCCGGCTTGTTTGCCAGATCAATGTCAATGCGCTCATAGGCGATCTGTTTTTCATCCAAAACGATGATGGCGCGCTGAACATACGGGCACAACAGATGGCTGATCAATGTAAGTTTCGTGGTCATGGTTAGTCTCCTTACCGTACGGGAACAAGTCGTTCGCTGCGACGTGCGGCAAAGGCGCCGTCGCCCATGAGCCACAAAGCTATAGAAGCCACGGTGAGGAAAACCGGATATTCCCAGCCACCATTGGGGCTGGTATGCACCCATCCATTTCCAAAGTGCACTGAAGCAGCCACAGCCATCACTGGCACCAGCGCTAAAGACACCTGGCGGGCGTATACGCCAAGCACCAGAGCGATGCCCCCTAGTAGCTCAACCGCAAACACAGGGTAGGCCAGAAAACCGGGGAACCCCACGCTGGTAAAAAACTGCTCGGTTCCCGGCAGGGTAAAGATGAACCATTTAAGCAAGGCGTGGGCTATCCACATGATGCCCAGACTTACCCGAAGCAGAGTAACGCCGTAGTTCGATGCTGGATGGAGGGGTGAAGTAGTCATTGCGTTTATCCATTTAAGTTGCGATGGATGTAATGTAGTATTGATTAATTGCAATGAAAATAGGCAGCAGTGCAAATGACGATTGTAATAACGCAAGACAAACTTTCATCCGTTGATCTCGAAGTCATGCTGGCGCTCATCCGTGGCGGAACCTTGGCCCAAGCCGGTGAACGGCTGGGCTTGGATGGGTCCACCGTGTTCCGAACTCTGCAGCGCATCGAGAAAGGTTTGGGCCAGCGCTTGTTTGAACGCTCGCGTACCGGCTATCAAGCCTCAGAGTTGGCACAGGAACTGGCAGGCTTGGCGGAGCAGATGGAGGTACAGCTCGAGACTGCGCGCTCACTGGCCCAATTGAAACCGGAGCAAGTCGCAGGCTCTGTGCGCATCACGACCACGGATACCGTCTTGCATGGGCTGGTTGCGCCCGAGCTAAAAAGCCTTCACGCAACCCACCCCCTGCTGAGTTTTGATCTGCATGCGGGCAATGAGTTGGCTAGCCTTACCCGGCGCGATGCCGACATTGCGATCCGTGCGACCCGCCGCCCGCCGCAGCATCTGGTGGGCAAACACGTGGGGCCGATTCGGGTTGCACTATTCACAGCCAAACATTCTGGCATCAAGACGTTTGACGCCACTGTCGCACACCACGAGAACTGGGTCGCCCCTGATGATGCGCTGCCGGAGCATCCTTCAGTCTTGTGGCGGAAGAAGCACTTTCCAAAGGTAGCCCCCACCTATCGGGTCAACAGCATCCTCACCGTTGCTGAGCTGGTGGCCAAGGGCCTGGCCATTGGCTTGTTGCCGGTTTTCTTGGCAGATGGACGTAAGGACTTAACGCAGCTGACGGAAGTGTTGGACGAATGCCAGACCGAGCTTTGGCTTTTGACCCATACCGAATCTCGGCACCTGAGGCGTGTGTCCACAGTATTCAGTCATTTGGCGCAGGGATTGGAACTCAAATAGAAAGTGAGTCGGCGGCCATGATTGTCTTGGTCGACCTCGCCGGTTCAGATCAGGATTTCGAATCAAGTGAGCTCGTTCTTCTTTGAAGAACGTTAGTGTTGAGACACTACTGGAAAAATATCTCAAAACACTTGAATCCTTTTGCTCGTTGGCAGCCTCTAGGTAGATGTCTGGACCGACCCTGATTTCACGGACACTTGTAGTAGCACAAATTGAGAGGATTTCATCCTACTACCCTGCGAAACATGGAGCGAGGAGGCGCGTGCTTACTACGAAGAAAAGAATCAAGAATGGAATTTTTTTGGCACACCGCAGCTTGAGCAATACAACATGCACGTCACGCAGTTCGTACAGCCGTCGAAAACTCGACCGATCCATGACGCGTTGCGAAAGGTCGGTCGAAACGATACCTGTGCGTGCGGGTCTGGAAAGAAGTTCAAGAAATGTCACGGCGCTTGATACGCGAGCACGCTACGGGCCCGTTAACCTTATTGACAAGAAATAATCTACCGCCATGCCTGGCATCCAACCCTCCCCTCTCCCAACTCACGCGCTCCTGACCAAGTACGTCAACTCCGGCG
>JAYWAQ010000742.1:0-2917 GCA_043782305.1 Burkholderiales bacterium | reverse complement strand
GTATTTCTCATCGAGCTTCAACACCGACGCCATGACGACACTCGCACAATCGGTCAGCGGAATTAAGCCAATCTTCACTTCCTTTTTCTCGGGCGCGTCGGAACCTTGCGCCCAGGCGCCCTGGCGCACGAGCGGTGGCACCAGCGACATCAAGCTGGCGGCACCGGCGGTTTGTACGAGCTTCCGACGCATGGCAGACTCCGGTTGATTGAGACCTGATGTTGTGTCAGTGACTATTAAAGATTTGGGCACGATGCGCTCGATACTCATGAAAAGGACTCCACAAAAAAGAAAAAGGGGCGCGCGACCTTGCGGTTGCGAGCCCCTGTGCTCAACGTAGCGCTAGTTGTTCGGACTGGAGAGACTGTTGCGATCGTCATTGATCGCAACAGCTTTACTTAGCGAAAGTCGTGCCACCACACCTTTAGTGCAAATGCCGCCACATTTCAGCAGGTACGCACCGCATTTGTGCGCCGAGGCAATGCAACGCACAGATTAGGCACCACTGTTCGCGAGCACGCGCTCGGCGGCTTCCGCAATCGAACATCGCGCCTGCATCGCCTGCGAGCGCAGCAATGCGTAGGCATCGGGCTCAGTCATGCCACGACGACGTAGCAGCGCTTTGGCCTGCGCGATGGCGCGCGCATTCGTACTTTTCTTCTCGGCAAGCCCGCGTGCTTCAGCGAGCTGCGCAAACTCGTGCTGATCGCGCTTGAAGCGCTCCAACGCGACGTCAATGACCGAGCGCAGCCGCTTTGTGCTCAGTCCGGCAACGACGTAGGCGGAAACGCGCGCCTGCATCGCTTTGCGCATGGCAATCGGGTCATCGTTTTCAGTGAAAACCACGATTGGGCGCTCGCGGAACTGCGACACCACACACACCTGCTCCATCACGTCGCGGGCGGCGTCGTCGGAGGCGATCAGGATCAGTTCGGGGTTCCAGCGCTCAATTTCGTCTTGCAGGCGGAGCGCGTTGACAGGAACGCTGCGTACGTTGTAACCCTGCGCAGCCAGTACCGATTCAACGGCGGGCAAATCATGCTGAGTATCGTGAAGAAGCAGAACTCGCAAGGCGACGACCCGTCTTTTGCACTCAATCGGGACGACCAAGCTGCACAAACGTACCTATGCTGGATCACAGCAAAATTCGTGCAATGACATGTTCCCACTGCCGTTTTTGCAGTAACTTTTTGATCAAATGACCAACTCACTGGGGTTGCAAGCGTATTCGTGCGCGAGTCGACTTTAAAAAAATACGCCTCTATCCCCAATGCGCATAACCCGTATCCGCAAAAGCTGTTGGAATCACGCTTTCGGTGTCGCAATTCAGCGACGGCTTTGTGACGATGTTGCAACAGAGGTGTAACTCGGGTGTTTTGCCTACGCGTGGGCTTTTTTTGCTCAATTTCCTGTGGCTATAATCGTCTGGTCAAATCAGTGGTTATGACGTGCGAGAGACCCTCGCTCGGTATAGTCTCTGGGGTGACTTAGTTAGAATCAACAGCAATTTGAGGCCGGGGCAAAACCCCGGCTTTTTTTTGCCTGCGTTTTCGCAAACGCTTACAAATCAATAACTTAGCCGATAATTTAAGCAGTAAAAAGCGCGATGGATTCGACGTGCGCGGTGTGCGGAAACATGTTCGCGACACCCGCACCCATGAGCCGATAACCCTTTTCATGAACGAGAATTCCGGCGTCGCGAGCGAGCGTTGACGGGCTGCAACTCACATAAACCAGCCGTTCCAGCCGCCCGCTGGCGGCATCCGGCAACGCTTTGACGACCTGCACCGCGCCATCGCGCGGCGGATCAATCAACAGCTTGTTAATCGGTCGCGCAGGGGTCGAAACGGTGTCAAACCAGTCCTCTGCGATCTCGAAAAGGTTCGCGACCGCGAATTCCGTCTTGTCCGTCAGCCCGTTCAGCGCAGCGTTTTGTCGCGCGCGAGCGATGAGCCCATCCGAGCCTTCGATGCCGAAAGTCGACGCCGCGCGCTGCGCAATCGGCAACGTGAAATTACCCAGTCCGCAGAACAAATCGGCGACATGATCCGAGGGTTGAAGGTCGAGCAAGCGCATCGCGCGACGTACCAACATGGCGTTGATATGCGGATTCACCTGAGTAAATTCGGTGGGTTGAAAGCTGAAACGCAGTCCAAATTCGTCTAACTTGTAGCCCAGCGTGTGCGCCTCTCCCGGCAGCGGTTGCACGGTCTCGGGGCCTTTCGGTTGCAGGTACCACTGCACATGATGTACGGCAGCAAACGCCCGCAATAGCGAGAAATCCGCGTCCGATAAAGGCTCCATATGTCGCAGCACCAGCATCGGCAGCCCGTCGCCTTCAGCGTATTCAATTTGCGGCAAGCGGTCGCGAATGCTCATGCTGCCGATCAGCTCACGCAGCGGCATCAGGAGAGCCGACACATGCGGCGGCAACACGTGACACTCGCGCATGTCCGCCACAAAGCTCGATTTCTTCTCATGAAAACCGACCAGTACGGTCTCTTTCTTGGCAACGTAGCGAACCGAGATACGTGCGCGCTGCCGATAGCCCCAATGCGGGCCTTCAATCGGTGAATACATTTGCTCCGGCTTCACGTTGCCGATGTGTTTCAGGTTGTCTTCCAGCACGCGCTGTTTGGCGGCAAGTTGCGCACGTGCGTCGAGGTGTTGCATGCTGCATCCGCCGCAGACGCCGAAGTGCGGGCACACCGGTGCGACGCGCATCGCGCTTCGCTTGATGATGCGCTCCGCGACGGCTTTTTCGAACGTCGGTTTGCTGCGCGTAATGCGTGCTTCGACAATTTCACCCGCGAGCGCACCCTCAACAAACACCGCCTTGCCGTCATTGCGGGCGATGCCCTGGCCTTCGTGGTCAATGGATTCAATGGCGAGCGTGATGGACATGGTGGTCATAAGA
>JAYWAQ010000741.1:0-2923 GCA_043782305.1 Burkholderiales bacterium | reverse complement strand
CCGCCATTTGCAGCGGATTGGTTTGCCCCGCGCCCAGCGCGAGCGTCAGGTACGCCGGATGCTGCTTGGGGTCGAAGCCAAATTTGCTGACGTAATCCTGCGCGTAGCCTGGCCCGATGGAGCGCAGGATGCGGATCGACACCATGTTTTTCGACTTGGCCAACGCCGTGCGCACCCGCATCGGGCCGTCGAATTTGCCGTCGTAGTTCTTCGGCTCCCATTCATCGCCACCGGTTTGTCCGGCCGAGAAAAACAGCGGTGCATCGTTGATGACGGTGCTGGCGGTAATGCCCTTTTCCAGGGCGGCTGAATAGATGAACGGCTTGAACGATGAGCCGGGTTGACGGCTGGCCTGAGTGACGTGATTGAACTGGTTGCGATAGAAATCGAAACCACCAACCAGGCTTCGCACCGCGCCGTCTTTCGGATCCATCGCGATGAGCGCAGCCTCAACCTGAGGCATTTGGGTGATGCGCATCACGTTCTTGTCGTCCTGCGTGACGCGCAGCACGGCACCGCGGCGCAGCCGCTCGCCCGAAGGGGCGGTCTCGGACAATGCGTTTTTCACGAAGCGAATGCTGTCGCCCTCAAGGGTGTAGTTCTCGCCATCGCCACGCGTGACGACCACGCGTTTGGGGTTGGCCTCGAGCACGACTGCGGTCAGCAGGTCGTCGCTGTCCGGGAATTGCTGCTGCGCGCCATCAATGGCCTCGGCGAGCGCCTCTTTGGATTCTTTGGTGTCTTTTCCAGCTGCGGGAAGCTCAACGTAGGCTTCGGGGCCGCGGAAGGCGTGACGGCGCTCGTACTCAAGCACACCGCGACGCAATGATTGGTACGCCGCTTCCTGATCGCGCGACTTGATGGTCGTGGTGACCGTCAGGCCGCGCGTGTAGGCTGATTCGCCCACCAGATCGAACACGAACTGGCGCACCATTTCGTTCAAGAACTCGGAATGAACAGTGGTCGTCCCGTCGCGCGACAGGGTGGACGGCGCGGCCAACGCTGTTTTGAACTGCGCATCGTTCAAAAAGCCCAGTTCGTGCATGCGGCGCAGCACGTATTGCTGGCGCAAGGCGGCGCGGCCGGGATTGGCGAACGGGTTGTAGGTCGAAGGCGCTTTCGGCAGTCCGGCGAGCATCGCTGCCTCGGGTGCGGTGATGCTGGCGAGCGGTTTGCCGTAATAAACCTGTGCCGCAGCGGCAAAACCGTAGGCGCGCTGTCCCAGAAAAATCTGATTGATGTAGAGCTCAAGGATCTGATCCTTAGTGAGCTCATGCTCAATCTTGTAAGTGAGCGCTACTTCATTGGCTTTGCGCAGAATGGTCTGCTCGCGAGTCAGGAAGAAGTTACGCGCCACCTGCATCGTGATCGTGCCCGCGCCCTGTTTGGAGCCAGTGGTGGCATTGGTGTATGCGGCGCGCAACACCGCCAGCCAGTCGACGCCGGAGTGATCGTAAAAATTGGAATCTTCGGCTGCAAGGATCGCCTGACGCACCGCCATCGGCACTTCAGCGAGCTTGACGATACGGCGCCGCTCTTCGCCATATTCGGCGAGTGACGTGCCGTCTTCGGCAAGCACTCGCAGCGGCAATTTAGGTTGATAGTCCGTCAGCACGTCGAGCGACGGCAGCCGTGCGCTGATGAGCGCCCAGACCAGCACGCCCACGACGCCGCCAACGAGCACGACGCCCGCAAACACTGAAACAAGGTAAATGAGCCAACGCTTGAACATAATAAGAGACCTTTTCCCCCGGATCTGGCCGAAATTCGCGGGGGCTCTCCCCACGGCTTGCTATTGTCGCAATTGCCGCCGCAGGTATGCCCGTTATGCCAATGTTGTATTTTTTCTGATTATAGAGGGCCTAATTTTTGGTCACGTCTTGCCAGCGGACGAACCTTATGCAACACTCCTCTCCCAACTTAAAGTTTCAGGCGACATAAAGTGGCCTAAGCTCTGAATGCAAAAAGATTTTTTGGGTTCACTCCGGGGAGTATTCGGTGCAAAAAGCACCCCGCTCATCGGTGTTGACATCAGCAGCACCGCCGTAAAAATGGTGGAGTTGTCCGGAACCCGGCAGCGACCGGAATTGAGCCGTTATGCCATCGAGGCGTTGCCCCGGGACGCGGTGACGGACGGCAATATCGCCAACCTTGAGGCGGTCGGTGCCACCATCGAGCGCGCATTGCGAAAGCTGGGCTCACGCTCGAAGACAGCCGCAGTCGCATTGCCGACCAGCATGGTGATCTCGAAGCGCATCACGCTTCCTGCCGCTGACCGCGAGGAAGATCTTGAGTTCGCGGTTGAAGCGGAAGCCAATCAATACATTCCCTTCGCGCTCGACGAAGTGAATCTGGACTACGCGGTCATTGGTCCGGTGGCCAACGACGAAACACAGGTCGAGATCATGATCGCTGCGGCGCGACGCGAAAAAGTCGAAGATCGCGTCGCAGCGCTGGAATCAGCAGGACTGAAGCCCGTGGTTATGGATGTTGAGGCCATGGCCGTCATGGGGGCCTACGAGCTGATGGCCGAGGCTCTTCCAGGCAAGGGCATTGATCAGAACATCGGCGTACTGGAT
Organism: Burkholderiales bacterium; assembly: GCA_043782305.1. GTDB lineage: Bacteria > Pseudomonadota > Gammaproteobacteria > Burkholderiales > Casimicrobiaceae > Casimicrobium. The sequence continues at coordinate 344 of JAYWAQ010000741.1, read as the reverse complement.
GTAGGCGCGACATCCACGCGGTTTTACGTGTTTCGCAATGATGAGCAGATTTTCATGCGTGAGAGTCCGTTTGGCGGCAACCAGCTTACGCAGGAAATTCAGCGTGCGTACAACATGACGGGGGAGGAGGCGGAAGCGGCCAAGCGCTCCGGCAATCTTCCGGCCAATTACGATAACGACGTGCTCAGGCCCTATGTCGACACCCTTGCTATCGAGGCGGCACGGGCGTTGCAATTCTTCCTCACGTCCAGCGCGCAGGGCCAGCTTGACTATATGTTGCTTGCTGGTGGCTGCGCGGCGCTTCCCGGCCTCACCGACGCGGTCTCCCGGCGTACCAATGTGGT
>JAYWAQ010000740.1:0-8117 GCA_043782305.1 Burkholderiales bacterium | reverse complement strand
CGGCGTAACCGACCGAGCTAACTAACAGCACTAGCAAAGTGATGGATCGTTTCGGGCAGACCATTGGAGTGGGAGCGAGAGCGCCTCCGAAGGCTAGGGAAACACTGAACAAAGCGGCATTTCCGCAAGAAACATCGACACGATTTTTTTGAAGTTGCAGCGTTGTTTGTTTTTCACGTGACTTTCATAGTTTGATCGCGATTTGCACGGGTTTCGAGTGCATTTTCACCCTATTTCTCGCCCTTTCCGGCGTCTCTACGCACTCAAGACGGACTGATCCCCTGCGCGCAACATCAGCGCTTTTTTTGCAATCATCAAATTCGCCAATCCAAACAACATGTAGAGCTGCGCGGTGTTCTTGGCTAAACCCCGATAGCGCGCACCTCGGTAATTGAACAGATTTTTGACGATGTGAAACGGGTGCTCGACAAAGGCTCTGACCTGAGCCTTGGCCTTCTCCGCGGCCAGCAGCAAGTCCTTCATCGGCCCCTCGGCCATCTCGCGAATGCCTTTGCGCCGTTTCGCAATCTGCCAATCGATGTCGGCCTTGAGTCGTCCATCCGCCTGTCGCTCGATGATCTCCTCCCGCTTCTGCGCCCCCACGTAGCCCGCATCCAAATGCACGGTGGCGTCATCCTCGCGCAAACACTCAGCCATTGAGCCGATGTCGGAGGCGTTGGCTGCCGTGGTCACCAGCGTATGCACCAAGCCCGATTCAGTGTCCGCGCCAATGTGAGCTTTCATGCCGTGATACCACTGGTTGCCCTTCCTGGTTTGATGCATCTCCGGATCCCGCGCATGATCAGCGTTCTTAGTCGAGCTGGGTGCGGCAATGAGGGTTGCGTCGACCATGCTGCCGCCCTTGAGTAGCAGGCCTTTCTGCGTCAACCCGGCGGTGATCTCTGCAAATACGGCCTGCGTCAGGTGGTGGGTTTCAAGCAAACGACGAAACAGCAACAGCGTGGTGGCATCCGGCACCGACTCGCGCGACAGATCAATACCCACAAACAGCCGCATCGGGGTGTTGTCGTAGAGCGCGTCCTCAACGGCCTCATCGGCCAGACCAAACCACTGCTGCACCAGATACATCCGCAGCATGCGCGAGAGACCCACCGGGGGACGCCCGCGTTCGCCCTTCGGGTAGAACGGCTCAATGGTCGCCTCCATCCGTGCAAACGGGACAATCGATTCCATCTCGCACAGAAAACGCTCGCTGCGGGTGACTTTCTTCTTGCCTTGATGTTCGATGAGGGCGAAACTGGTTTGATTGGTCATCATATCTATATTCTATTTAAGAATACATATAACGGCAAGGATTAATTCAGCGTTTCCCTAGTGATCGCGCCGACTGAGCAACACCAGCGGTCGAGAGTGCGGCGGCCAGAATCGATACAGTGAGCGCACCGGCCGTGCGTGCTTTAGATGTCAAAAACTTCATATTCATGTTCTCCTATGGGTCAGTGAAATATGCGTGTGAGCAATGCCGGACGCTGTTGCGGCACGACAAATCGCTCATGGTCTGAAAGACGAAATCGACAGCGACACTGCGACACTTCCAAAAAAAACCGGACGCCAAAGCGTCCGGTTAATTGCACAAAGCACGTGAGGCGACTCAGATCGCCTTCACGTCAACGGCTCCGGCGCCGTAGAGCTCGCTACGCCGGTAGCCGATGAACGCTTAGAAGCGTCCGGTTGATGAGCCGGGAATGCGGCAGCATGTTGTGTTGCACGTCGCAGTGGTTGCGGTGGCGCTGAGGTTTGAAACACGGCAAAAGGTCGTGGACGAATCCGCCAGTACGAGGTCCGACGATCCCGTGGAGAAAGCCGCCGACACGGCCGTTGTGCCAGTCGCGCACGTGCCACCCGACATGAAAACATCGCGAGCGTTTGCGCCAACCGCCGTTGACGTGCCAGACACAGTGGTACACACTAGCGCCGCTGGCTCCGACGGTAGATAGAACCCAAGCAGATCAATGATCAAGTGTGCGTTGCCGCCGCCCGACACCACCGCCTTAAAATCCGCGCCCCCGCCTGAAGTTTTTAACACGGTGCTGTTAGCTATAACCGCACCCACGGTCGTCCAGTTGGCCGCGGAAGTGGTGAATGCTGTGCCAATCGGTGCCACCTGCAACCATCCTCCCGACGTCGTATTCGCTACAGTTAGGGTAAGTGCCAACGCGCCCGTGGTTCCATTCAATATACCGGGAATACCGGTAGTATTATTGCAGCCAGCGTCCCCGCCTTGCCCTGACGCCGCGAAATTTAAGTAATTACGCGCGGTGTTAGCGATCAAAATGCCATCGGTCGAGTTCCGAGAGTCAGCGATTCGGCAGGGTGGGATCGGCGTAAATACCAGATTGATGCCATCGCCCAACGCCGCCTTACGCCGTTCATTCGACGCGGGAAGTGCAGCGTCCTGACGGCGGGCCAGAACCAGGAACTTCTCAACATCCTGCAGGTTCGTCAGCGCAGCAGCCTGCTGCAGCGTCTCCATGTCGGAAAGATGCAACATCTGGCCAATGCCACGAAGTGTCTCGGACGGCGCATTCGGATTCAGCCGCATTGCATCCGCTGAGATACCGTTAAGGATACGCCCGATGATTTCGGTGCGCGCCGCGATTTTTGGTGCCGAAGCCACCTGCCATGCCGCGAATTGAGCCTGCGCTTCTTCAGGCGTAGGCTCTGTTGTGGCCACTAATTTGCTGCGATCCTGAGCCACCGTATTGGCGCTAAATGACGCAACACCGCAAACCAGCGCTAAAGCGCAGGCCATTGTGGACGATTTAAATGAAACCTTCATATCATTAACTCCTCTTTGACATCGTTGAGAACACCCGTTTGGTCTGGCCCAATCACAACTATCCAGATTTTTCTTAAGCACAGCAAAAGTAGCACAGTTTCTACACGCGGGGTAAAGTGATTTGGCACAGTTCAACACCGAATGTGTCTTTAACTGCAAAAAGTAAAACCCGATTCACGCAAACGCCTCGTGACAACACCAAAAACTGAACTAGCTACATGGCCGTCGCTTTAAAGACGCGGTTTCCGTCCAAAGTGCGACAGCCTTTTCAAAATAGAATTTGCGCGTCTCGGCATCGCCGAAGTTGATGTGGCAAAGCCGCTTTGGCAGGCAAGTACCTCACTCACGGTGCCATGCGCTACGTTAAAAATATGACTTTGGCATATGACAATGACATACTAAAAGCATTCCACGAAAAACGGCACAATAACCAATTGGCTGCCCCACTTATCAACATCGTGACCTTGTTAATGCCGTCCATGAGTGGCTCAAAGTCTGCTCAATGACAACGCTCGTGAGCATCGCGGCGACCGTTCAGCGCGCCTACTTGTACGGAGGCATCGTTGAGTTGCTGGGTTGCGCGAAAGACGGCGCCAAGAACCTGTTGTTGCCACATCTTGCGGCGCTGTTCGGATTGAAAGCGCAGCACGAGTTTTGGCCCAGCTGGTCACCGGAGCTGTTGTTGCACCGACCGTATCGCGCAGGTCGTTGGTCGATTGATGGACTGACCACGCCCGTCGTGCGTTGTGCCGACCTCGTAAACGCGATGCTGAGCAAAGCCGCACCACCACCGCTGCGAGAAGGCGCGTTTGCGCCGGACGGATTCGGTGTACCCCATCGGGGCACAGCGCGATGGGTGCCGTACCAAGCAAGCGCGGGTGACCGCAATATTTTGCAGGAGGCGTTTCGACAACACTATGGCGCGCCGCAGTTGGCGCTTTCTGGGGCCGATGAGGCCACCACCTGGCGACTGGATTTCAGGCACTGTGACGCGGCGAGCATTTCCATCATCATCCCGACGCGTGATCATGCGTCTATTCTGAAAGCGTGCATCGCCTCGATTGGCCGCATGCACTATAAACACGCTGTCGAGTTGATCATCATCGACAACGGTTCATGCGAGCCCGCGACACACGAATGGTTCGATACGCTTCGAGCTCGCAGCAACACACGGATCATCAGCGCGGATATGCCGTTCAATTGGTCGCGCCTCAACAACATCGGAGCGCAGGCGGCCAGCGGCGAGGTGCTGCTGTTTCTCAATAACGATATTGAGGTGATTTCGGAGACCTGGCTGGATACGATGATTGGGCTGGCACGCGCCCCCAATGTGGGCTGCGTAGGGCCGATGCTGCTCTATCCTGATGGAACGATTCAGCACGCCGGCGTGGTGCTGGGTATGGGTCGCTGGGCCGACCATATTTACAAGGGCGTTAATCCGGAGCAGTTGGCGGAACACTTGCCGTTTGTGCCACCGACAGTCACAAGACCGGTAACCGCATTGACAGGTGCGTGTCTGGCGATCACGCAGCAGAAATTTGCAGCGCTCGGCCGTTTCGACGAGTCGATGCAGGTCATATTTAGCGATGTTGAGTTATGCCTGCGCGCGCACAGGCGAGGCTATCGGAACATCTTTTGCGCTGACGAGCGCCTTTATCACTTTGAGTCGAAATCGCGTGACTCCAAGCGGTTGCACATATCGGACTTCCGGCGGGCACGAACGCTTTTGCAACCGTTTCGCACCGAGCAATGCGATCCTTATTTTCATCCTCGACTCGACAAACTGAGCTTGATACCCAAGTCAGACTTGCTGCCGGGTGACCTTTCACGATGGCTGCGGCTTTGGGAATAGCGTAACGCGCGCAGTACTAATCGTCTCAAGCGCGCTCCGTGCCGCATTGCGACACATGACAACCGACGTGGTTAGCCCGAACTGACGTCTCTGGAACCAGTCGCTGCTATATCCGCAGCGGCATCGCTAGCCGACAAAGACGGCGCACGTTTGACCTCTTCGTCGATTAAAGCAATGCGCTGGTTGAGCCGCCTGACCTCTCTGCGCAGCTGCGTTTGCGAGATGTCAGCCAACAGCGATTTCACGGTCAAGACCGTACAGACCAAAGCCAAAATCAGGGCGGGTGGATACGCAACCCCTGCCAACGATCCAAACCAGTCCACCATTGCCGGGAAGAGCCCAAACAGCACCGAAATCATGGCGGTTACCAGCCAGAACGTCGCGTCGCGAAGATACAAGTAGTCGCGACGCAACAAATATATGATCAGCGAGGCGAGCGAAAGGCCCAACAGCGCGGCGGAAAGCGGATAGCCCATGATGAACGAATGATAACGCGAGGCTATTTTTGGTTACCGCGAGCTGCGGGCCAGGCGCAAGCGCCCCTTCGGTGAGCCATGCGCGATGCACAAGATGGTTGTCTCGACCATATATTTAGCTACCGCGCGCCAGCTGTAAAAAATGCGGGAAACGCCGTCGATTCTTGGATTCATTTGTACTTCAACCTCAGCGAAGGTGAGGTTCGCCTTGCGGAGCAACAACAGCACGCCCATGTCCTGATAGTCAATTAACGTCGCGCTCTCACCCGCAAGCAAAGTGCAGGCACGCGCGTTGTACAGACGAAATCCGGAAGTCAAATCCTCCAGCGAAAAACCTGTGAGGCGGCGAAAGAAAGACCACGCAAACTTTCGTGCGCGACTTCCACGACTTGGACCAGCACCGATCACGACTTCGGCATAGCGCGCCGCTTGAATAATGCGCGCCAATTCTGCCGGCTGATGCTGCCCATCGGCATCCATGGTGATTACGCTTGAAAAATTATGGCGAACGGCGTAGCGAATGCCCGTTTGCATGGCTCCCCACGCGCCTTGCGGCAGGGGCGCTCGAATCGTTCGCGCGCCCGCCTGGCGCGCTGCCAGACCCGTGTCGTCGCTACTGCCATCGTCAACCACAAGAACGTCAACGTAGCCGAGTGCGATGACGTCCGCGACTACGTTTGCGATGGTGACGGCTTCGTCTTTGGCCGGGATAACGATCAGCGGTCGCTCGTGAGCTTCTGGCAACGGGGCGTCGGGCGCAAGCCAACTGGAGATCGTTTGCGTTAGGTGCTTTTCAATCGAGTCAATGTTGTATTTGCGATTCACGCGTTGGCGACCCGCTTGTCCCATTCGCACGCGTTGCTCGCGGTCTGCTGCCAGGTGGATAATTGCATCGCGCCACGCGTCAGGTTGATCGACAGGCAACAGTCGCCCATTTACACCGTCAAGCACCACCGAACCGACTCCACTACCGGGAATCCGCGCTGCCAGCAGCGGCAATCCATGCTGCATCGCCTCAAGCAGCACGACGCCGAACGCCTCGGTTCGCTCGCGGCTGGGCAGACAAAATACATCTGCCGTGGCATACAAGCCTGCGCACGCTTCGTCGCTCAGTTGGCCCCGCAAAAGTATCCGTTTTTCTGAATCCAGCGCGCGGACGAGTTCCGACAGAGCTTTTCGATCCGCACCTTCGCCAACGATTCTCAGTTCTGCACTCGGCACTTCGGCGACCGCACGAATCAGCGTGTCAAATCCTTTGTAGTAGGTAAGTCGACCCAATGCGAGCAGGCGAATACATCCGGGCGACCATTCATCATTCGCCTTGTCCGATGCTGCCATACGCGCCAGATCAATACCGAGCGGAACGACCGCACACTTTTCTCGAAACGCAGCAAGTGGGGCGCTGCTATTGAGATAAGCCTCTGACGTGCAGATTACCAGCGTCGCGCGCTCCAGCAGTGTCTGCTCGAAAAGGCGATAAAACGGATACAGCAAACGCAGACCGAGCGAGTGCTTCGATGCGACCACATCGGCGTGCCAGTGGACGACCCAAGGCAAGCGACGCGCACGTCGGGAAAACAGCACAGCAAAGGCGCTCACGTTCGGCACGTGCAGGTGCAGGTACTCAGGCTTCCAGTCGTCAATGGCGCGATTGATAGCGCGGAAAAATGCTGGAGCGAGCGGAGCGAACGCGAGTGTCATCCAGACTGGTACGCGTCGTAACCACTCAGGATCATTTACATGCGAGTCTTTGCTGTCGCAATGGACGAGCGCAAAGCTCGCGTGCCCGGCCCGATGTTGCGCAGCGACCAGGTCCTCGACAAATCGCTCGATACCACCGACGTTGGGGGCAAAATATTTGCCAATGTGAAGGACGCGCATGAAGTAGGGACACTGGCGAAGCAACGAAGAACGACCTGAATGTTAGCTGGCGGTCTCACTGCCGTCATCCGTAAAATGATTTGATCTTAAGCACCGATTGCTGCCGTGAGCCCTAGTCCCCACATCTTCACCGTCACCGCCGAGAACTTTGAAACCGACGTCATTGCAGCGTCCGACACGACGCCGATCGTGCTTGATTTTTGGGCACCGTGGTGCGGGCCTTGCAAGACTTTGTCGCCACTTTTGGAGAAATTGGCGATTGAATACGGCGGGCGCTTTCGCCTTGGTATGGTCAATTCGGACGAGCAGCAGGAGCTGTCCGGGATGTTTGGCATTCGCTCAATCCCAACGGTCATTGCTCTGGTGAAACAGAAGCCTGCAAGCGCGTTTCAGGGGGCGCAGCCGGAGAGCACGATTCGTCAGTTTCTCGACAAGATCGTGCCCTCGGCGAGCGATGAAAAGCTCGGCAAAGCGGCGGAAAAGCTGGCGGCCGGTGATGTTCAGGGTGCGGTCGATGAGCTTCGCCTGGCGCTCGCGCTGAACCCGGCGCTCGACGCGGCGCGGGTGATGCTGGCGGACATCGCGATGCGCGACAACCGAATTGAAGAAGCGAAGGCCTATCTCGAAGCGTGCAAGCCGCTAACCCGCATGGATGAAGAGTTCCAGCGCGTCGCTACGAAAATTACGGCGGCGGAAGAAGCGGGCAATTCACCGGAGGCTGCGGCACTCAAAGCCAGTATCGAGAAAAATCCGGGCGATCATGAGTCGCGCCTGCATCTCGCCGCGGTGCTCGCAGCGCAGGGCCAGTTTGAGCCAGCTTTTCAGACTTTACTGGAGTCGATTCAGATTGATCGCACGTGGAATGAGCAGGCCGCGCGCAAACGCATGGTGGAATATTTCACATTAGCTAAAGAGCAGCCGGAGTTGGTGCGACGCTATCGGCAGGCGCTGTCGACCACATTGAATTGACATTGACAGCTTTTCTTTCTGTCCGCCATTTTCTGAAGGCTAGCGGCCCAATTCACTAAAAGTCGATATTTGCCATTTGTTGCAGCTAGCCCTTGAAAAATAGGGGCTAGCGCGAAAAGCTGTATCGTCTTGCCGCAGC
>JAYWAQ010000739.1:0-2932 GCA_043782305.1 Burkholderiales bacterium | reverse complement strand
TGGCACTCACGCCGCCGAATTGCGGTACTGGAAAATGGCGAACCTTGATCCTGCAACGGAGAAGCAGGCGTGGTATCGCGATACCGGCTCGGGCATGGGGCCTGCACTTAACACAGCCGCCGCGATGAATGCCTACATCCTCGCTGATCGCGGCACCTGGCTGTCGTTCAAGAACCGCCAGAACCTGAAGATCATCGTTGAGGGCGACAGCAAGCTCTTCAACCAATACGGCGTGATTCTTGTGACCCCGAAAAAGCATCCGCACGTCAAGGCCGAGGCGGGGCAGAAATTCATCAACTGGCTGGTGAGTGCCGAAGGACAGGCGGCGATTGCCGGCTACAAAATTGGCGGCGAGCAGTTGTTTTTTCCGAATGCGGTGAAGAAGTAGGCTGAACAACCGTTTAGGCGACGCACAGTATTGATAAGCGATACTCGATACGAGAAGTGTGGCGTAGACGATTTGTGACAAACAATTCATGCGTCGGTGGCGATTGGGCCACGTCTCAAGGATGCGAAATGTTTGCTACTTCAATCGTCGTTGGTGCTGCTGTTGGAGCGCTTGAGCGAGCTCGTCCGGGTACGACGCTGCCACAGGTGACAGGATGGTCACGCCGTGCCGCGTGTTTTGTTGCGCTTGAGCTGATGATGGTCGCGAGTATCGTGCTTGCCTGGTTTGCATTTGTCGATCCAAGTGATTCACTCGCCCTGTTCGATCTGAGTGACGAAGCCATCTGGTTTCAAGTTGGCGCAAATTGGCTCCTCAGCACGTTTGTCTTTTACTGGTGGCATCGCCTTCGGCATGACAGCGATTTGTTGTGGCGATGCACGCACCAACTCCATCACAGCGCGCAGCGAATTGAGACGATCACTACGTTCTACAAGCACCCGTTTGAGGTTGCTGCCGACACGTTTTTAAACCTTGTGCTGAGCTTCACATTGCTTGGCGTTTCGACTGAGGCGTTCTTTCTGCACACAACTTGCGTTGCATGTAGCCAATTCTTCGTCCACATGAATGTGGCGACGCCGCTTTGGATTGGTCTCTTTGTTCAGCGTCCAGAAATGCACCGAATTCATCATGAAGCGGGTGTTCACCGCAACAACTATGCGGACTTGCCGCTTTGGGACTTGCTTTTTGGCACATTTGAGAACCCGAAGCATCGCCCGGTTCAGTGCGGATTCGACGCAACGCACGAGCAACGAGTGCTTGATATGCTCCAGCTGCGCGACGTTCACCATAACCTTCAGGAATAGCCATGTCAGAACACAGTCAATTTGCCTTGCTGCGCGAGCGCCGCTTCGCGCCGTTCTTCTGGACGCAGTTTTTAGGCGCGATGAACGATAACGTGTTCAAGAACGGCATGATTATTTTCATGGCGTTTGGCGGCATGACACTGGCGGGCATGGATTCCAACTTGCTGGTGAATGCGGCGGGGGCCGTGTTCATCCTGCCGTTCGTATTGTTCTCGGCGTTTGCCGGACAGCTCGCAGACAAGTATGAGAAGACGCGCGTAATTCGGGGCGTCAAGGTTTTCGAGATCGTCGTTATGGCGCTCGCGACCGTGGGGTTCATCACGGCAAACCTCGGCATCCTGTTTGTCTGCCTGTTTGCGATGGGCTTGCACTCGACGCTCTTCGGCCCGGTGAAGTACGCGATCATGCCGCAGGCGTTGCGGAGCGATGAGCTCGTCGGCGGTAACGCGCTGGTCGAATCGGGCACGTTTGTGGCAATTTTGGTGGGCACGATTGTCGGTGGTGTGGTGGTGGCCGTGAAGCCGAGCGGGCCGATGTATGTGGCGGCGGTGACGATCATTGTGGCTGTGATCAGTTATCTTGTGAGTCGCAGAATTCCGGCTGCCGCTGCAACCGATCCAACGCTGAAACTTAACTGGAATCCGTTTACTGAAACCGCGAATAACCTGCGTCTGGCGGCGAAAAATATCGTCGTGTGGCGCTCAATGCTGGGCATTTCGTGGCTGTGGTTTTACGGTGCGATGCTGCTCAACCAGTTCGCGAATATGAGCAAAGATGTGCTCGGCGGGAATGAACAGGTAGCCACGTTGTTGCTTGCGGTGTTCGCGGTGGGCGTCGCTGTGGGCTCGTTGTTGTGTGAGCGGCTATCAGGGAAAAAAGTAGAGATTGGCCTCGTGCCGTTCGGCTCCATCGGCATGAGTGTTTTCGCCATCGATTTGTACTTCGCGACAAAGGGCTTGCATCCTGTCGGCCAGAGCGGCGCGATGGAATTTATCGGCAAGTCCGAGCATTGGCGTGTCGTGTTCGACTTGTTCATGCTCTCGCTGAGTGGCGGTCTTTACAGTGTGCCGCTGTACGCGCTGATTCAGGAGCGCGCGGATGAGTCGCACCGTTCGCGCATCATCGCGGCAAATAATATTTTGAATGCGATTTTCATGGTGACGTCGGCCGTGCTTGCGATTGTCCTGATCAAATTTGCGAGCTTCGATGTACCGAAATTGATCCTCACGATTGGCATTCTCAATGCGCTGGTCGCGGCATATATCTACACGCTCACACCGGAGTTTTTGCTTCGCTTCATTTGCTGGATTCTGATTTCGTTTGCGTATCGTTTGCGCGTAAAGGGCCTTGAAAATATTCCAGACAAAGGCCCTGTCATTGTGGTCGCCAATCATGTGAGCTATGTTGATGCTTTGGTCATCAGCGCGGCCTGCCGCCGCCCGATCCGCTTCGTAATGGATCACAACATTTTCAAAACACCGGGCATGGTGTGGGTGTTCAGGCAAATGAAAGTGATCCCGATCGCTGGCGCAAAAGAGAACTCGGCGATGATGGAGCGTGCCTTTGACCGCGTGAAGCTCGCTCTGGCTGAGGGCGAAGTGGTGTGCATCTTCCCGGAAGGCAAGCTCACCAAGGACGGCGAAATGAACGCGTTCCGCCCCGGCATCGAACGCATCGTCGC
>JAYWAQ010000738.1:0-2933 GCA_043782305.1 Burkholderiales bacterium | reverse complement strand
ACACAGCGAAGCGTGTGGCGAAGATGTTCTTGAACGAGGTGTTTCGCGGGCGCTACACGCAGCAGCCTTCGGTGACCGAGTTTCCGAACGTGGAGCACTTGAACGAGCTGATGATCGTGGGGCCGATCACGATTCGCTCGGCCTGCTCGCATCACTTGTGCCCGATCATGGGGCGCATCTGGGTGGGCGTGATGCCGAACCAGCATTCCAATTTGATTGGCTTGTCAAAGTACGCGCGATTGGCTGATTGGGTGATGAGTCGCCCGCAGATTCAGGAAGAAGCGGTGACGCAGCTGGCGAATTTGTTACAGGACAAGATTCAGCCGGACGGATTGGCGCTGGTTATGGAGGCCGATCACTTTTGTATGCAGTGGCGTGGGGTTAAGGATGTGAACTCGAAGATGATCAACAGCGTGATGCGTGGCTCGTTCCTGAAAGACCCGAATTTGCGCCGCGAATTTTTGGCCCTTGTTGACAACCGGAAAGCTTGAGCATGCTAGTTCGCCTTACCTACACGAGCCGCGCGACTGAGGCTTTGACGCCGGCCACGATGGATACGATTCTGGCGTCGTCGCGGAAAAACAATCCGTCGAACGGCATTACCGGTGTGCTCTGCACGAACAACTACATTTTTTTGCAGATGCTTGAGGGCGGACGCAAAGAGGTGAACGAAACGTACAACCGCATCGCGGCCGACAAGCGTCATCAGGACGTGCAGATTCTCGATTTCGAAGAGATCACCGAGCGTAAATTTGCGGTCTGGTCCATGGGCAAAGTAAGCTTTGATCGCGTGAATATGGCGATTCTGCTTAAGCATTCTGCGAAGCCAGTGCTGGATCCGTACGCGGTGTCTGGCCGCGTTTCGGTGGCGCTGCTTGAGGATTTGATGGCGAACGCCAGTATTTCGTCCTGTTGATTGCGCCTTACAGGCGCAACAAAAAGCCCGAACTGTGTCGGGCTTTTTTGCGCTCGTACCAAAGCGTTGAGGCGCGTTACGCCGCTTTGTCTGCCCCCTGCTCGGCGTCGACCAACTCGTCACGACGACGGTTACGCAGCGCATAGATGCCCCAGAGCATGGTTGACAGCGACATGCCGCCCAGGCCAATGGCGGACAACGTTGGCACGCCAACCGTGGGCGGGACGACGAAGACCGGTGGCGGGACACCAATGACGGGCGGCGTGACCACTGCCCCTCCAGGCAAATCAAAGACGGCACCGACCAGGCTGACGCAATCGGCAGCCTCAGGGCTGGATGTCAAATTGAGCGTGTTGGCACCGGGCACCATTGCCGAAGTAATCGGCGCGCTGAAATGGTCCCACAAACCGCCGTTGGTTACCGAGCTGCCGGGGGCTATCGGCAGGCTGGCCCCCTGGAACAGCGGGTAGGTGAAGCCGGTACCGTTGATGCTTAATGTGTTGGTGCCGACTTCGCCGAAATTCTGACCGTCGGAAACGATGATGCCCAGGTTGACTACGCCCGACGTGTAATTGATGCCACCGAGCGATGCACTCCACCCGGCTGCGTCAAAACTGTTGGCCTGATTTGAATCGTTGCCTAGAAATACGGCGACGTCGCGATTGTTGGCGGCGTTGCCGTCATTGAAAAAGATCAGCAACGAAGCACCATTCGGGTCAAACGTTCCAGCGGTGCGCATGTTTGTCAGCGCGTAAGTGCCGTTGCCGGCGACTTGCGCCGTGACGTCGGCCTGAAACGCCTGTGATGAGGCTTGCGACCAGCAATTGTCACTACTGAGACCCACATTAGTGCCATTGACAGTCGTGCCGCCGATGGTGGCGCTGCGCGATATTGCGCTGGCCGTTGTGGCCAGACCGTGCCACACGAGTATCGCCTTCGTGACGGTACCCGTCACGCCAGAGACTGTGATGCTGCCGGTCCCGGTTCCACGCAGTCCTGATATGCCGAACAGGGCGTAGTCAGTTGAGGCAACGAAGGCCTGCGGCGTGAGTTGATTAGAAAACGACGGTACCGCCAGCGATGCCGCCAAGGCAACCGCCAGCGCGTTGCGGGTTATGCGCCCGACCCCCTTGAAACGTGACTTCATATCGCATCCCTTTCTCATGGTGATTTCAGAAAAAACAAAAAAACTCAAAATTTCTTTGCCCCTCGAAAGCACATGCAGGGGAGCAAGTGGCGGCGGACAATCGCAAATCAGCCCAGATCGTTGTCTATGGTGACCTGCGGTGCCTAAGATTATTACTATACGCCGTGGCTGACACTACGTAAACATGCATGGCGTTACGCGAAGTTACATACTTGCGAAAAACATACACTGCATTCGGACGCAATAGCAGCGACTACGACTTCTTGCCATCGCTCTTCATCGCCTCAAGCTTGGCGACGTCGATTTTTCCGATGAGTGATTTGACGTCGTTCATCTCGATACCCTCGGCATCCACGTCAACCATGAAGCGGTTGCCAACGACCATTTGCACGGATCCGTGCTGACCTGATTTGCACCATTTTTCATGCAGCTTGCGGCCGCCGACCGTGGACGTCTTTTCGTAGCCGTCGCCAGTTTCCTTGTCGACTTCGATATTCATCCACATATTGGCGAGCGCGAACGGGCCGGACAATGAGCCGGGATCGGTGATCTCGAAGCGCACGCGTTTGTTGCCATCGGCGGTGCGGAAGGACTGCTTCGCCTCAGACACAGCGATGCCGAACGCATTGTTCTTTTCACCAGAGCTTTCACCTTTGTCGAATCCAGCGAGCTCCTGCGGCAGCGCCTCTTTGAGTTTGCGGAAATCAACTGGCTCGAAGCTACCCGCGCCTGCGGCACCGGCCGCTGCACCCGCGACGCCGCCGAGCGCTTTCATCATGTCGCCGACGGCGGCGCCAACATCCTGACCGCCCTTGGCGACGCCGGACTCCATGCGCTTGCCAGCGGCTTCCATTTCCTTAGCCGCTTGCT
>JAYWAQ010000737.1:0-2946 GCA_043782305.1 Burkholderiales bacterium | reverse complement strand
TACAGTGAGGCCAGCACAGTACAAGCGGCAAGATAGGTTCCAGCGAGGCTTGGATGACGCTTGTCAGCAACATACAAATTTAACTCCGGGCGCGCTTTGATCGAGGCTGCGAAGGCAAGCCCAGCCGGAACCACCAGCGCATTGTGCGTTCGGCCCGCATCGGTTTAGGCTGTGGCCAATTGCTCCGTCATTTCCGGCTTATCCTGATAGGCCCACGACATGAAGAACGCTGGCCGCGCGCCATACTTGCGCGCGATATCGGAATTCTTTTTGCTGTATTCAGCGAATACGGTTTTCAGTTGCGGATGAATGGGGCACTGGCTGCAATCCATCATCAACACCACGTCAAACGGCTTGGTGAACGTGTTGAAAACGACGTTATTGTCACGATCAAACGAGTATGAGCCGACGCCGTTCGGCTTGAAATGCGACTCCATGTCGTGCCAGTTCATGCCTGAACCGCTGATGGTGACGGACACGTTTCGCTGTCCCGTTTTGTCCGGCATCGTCGACGCATTGATCAACTGCCCGACATGCCCGTGCATGCTGTTGTTGTAATAGAAAAAACTGTTACCGACCCAAAGCACGGCTTTGGTTTGTTCTGGCCCGGACGCCGCGTTCTGAGCCTCCGGCGGGGTCATCGCCGTAGTCGCGCAAGCGCTCAATAAAAGCGCCAAGCCCGCCATCAGCGCCGCTTGCAGCGCTTTGATGTGTCCCGTATTTCTCCGTTGCATATCGTTCTCCTCCTTCATGTTGCACCCGACGAATGCGTGGATGAATGATGCAGTTTTAGAGCATTGCGGCGCAGCACGGTACGTGCATGTTTCGGTAAGGCTATCTTCGCTTTGAAACGAGCTCATGCTGCGGATAATTACCTGCGTCGCAGCCAGGTCCAGCCACGCACAAGCAACGGATAGACAACGAGATGCGCCACGGCTGACAACGCAGCGATGACAGAGCCGACAGCAGTCGGCAACACGGCACCAAAGGTAAACGTCATGCCGAGCACGAAACCAAGCACGCATTCCGCCCGATAAATCGGCAGCAACAAGGCGAGTACGATCAAGCCCTGAAACAAATATCCCGTGACGGTTTCGTAGCCGAACGCGAACGATCCCGCGAACACCGCGCCGAAGATCAGTGCGCCAATGAATCTGGCGATAACGGTCATGGGCGGCATCCCGGTCGCGTCGTTTCCACCGGTTTGAGACGTAATACGCCGTTGCACGCGACCACTCAAAAACCACGCCATCGCAGGCAACAGCAACGCGCCCCATGCGTTGGAGATCGCCGGCAAATCGGCGCGATTGAGGATGTGATGGCTTCGCACGCCGCCATGGAAATGCTCCCACGCGAGATGCGCAAGTTCGGCGAGCATAACCGTCATGATGAAATAGACGCGCCATCGCGGAAGTTGTCTGTCGTTCACGGTTGTCGCCACGTTGCCTGCCTCGCTGTAACTAAACGTGCTGGCCGTTGGGCACACGCTGGCGCCAGCGCTCGATGTTCACGCCCTTGAAGATCAGCCACAATGTCAGCGACAACTCGCCGACGAATGCGGGGATCAGCACAGCAGGAAACATGGCGTTGGCCAATGATGGCGCAAGCAGCAACGCAAAGCTGTTGACGAGATAACTTAACCCCGCGATCGCCATCAGCACGCCGAGAATTTTGGGCAGATAACCCGTTTTGAAAATCAGATATCCGCGAACAAGGCACGCGACGCCGAAGAAGATCAGCCCGATGGCAAAGCCATAGCCATGCGCATAGATCGCGAGGTACGCAAGCGCATGAACCTGCTCTGGCGAAAATGCCGCCAGGTAGCGTGAACTTTCCAGAAGGAACAGCGGAATGAGCAGCGTCATCTTGTTCGCCGCCAAAACCGAGGTCTGAACCACATTGATCAACGTAGCAAACAGCGCCAGACTCCGGCTCACAGGCCGCAGCAAATAGTACAAAACCACAATCACTGGCACATCGAAAACGTGCATCAACAAATCGCCCGCAATGCCTGCACGCCAGAGAAGCGGCGACGCTGCAATAGCAGCGCTCGTTGCCGCTGCGTCACCAGAAACAACCAGAGTAGCTCGCACGTACATCTCGCCGAAAAGACCCAGGAGAATGATGGCGAGATACAAGATGCCGGCGATGCGCGCGTAGCGCTGGGGGGAGCGTTCGATAGAAGCGATCATGTCTGGCCTATTCCGTTCCTACAGGGGGTTACGCGTGAAGACGGGCGCGGTCGCCCATTGTGCGGGCGATTCGAACCAGAAAGAAGTTGATGCGACAGACCGCGTGGTTGTGGTGTAACTTGCCGATGAGCGCGACGAGTAGGCTAAGACGCGTTCGTGTTTAACGTCAAAGTTTGCGCGGCCTGCAGCGGAACCGAAGACACCTGCGAAGGTGCGAATCGTCGCGTCAACTCGCACGCTGAGTCAGATTACATGCTCGGGAATGCTGAGCCTTTCTACAGCAAGATTTAGCGCCAGAATCGTCTTGCAGCATTCTGTTACCGACACTGCCAGCAAGAACTTGACCCACTCAAGCGACGTCAGTCTCGCCAATCGATCCAATTTGTCCTGTTTCTCGGCGTCGCTGTGAAAGTAGTGTGCGTTGAGCCAAAGGTCGAAGACTGTGTTGGCCGTGACTTCTTTTCCGTTAAAGCTCATAAACATCAGACCGCTAAATAGGGCTTGGTTCCACCGTTCCTTGAGGCCGCCGAGAACTTGCCGAGCTTCAGCGTGGTCGATATGTCGGCTAAGAATATTCACTACGCGCAAGAAATTCGTCGGCTCGTCATTCGCCCAGAACAGGCGAAAGGAAAGCAAAAGAGCACGCCACGGCTCCTCAGGGGGAATTGAATTTACTGCAAAGGACAGGCCTCCGCCCATGGACCAAGACATGTTCGCACTTAGATCGTAGCCGTCTTTCAGGAGGCTGTTTGTG
>JAYWAQ010000736.1:0-2959 GCA_043782305.1 Burkholderiales bacterium | reverse complement strand
CCGCTGCGACCGCCGCCTTCATCCGCCGAAACGGACCGAAGAACAGGTGTCCGAAAATAAGGCACATTGCGATGCCGATGCCGACCATCAGGTGAACGCCGATGGGCGCAGCCAGGCCCTCGCGACCCGTGTACAAATACCCGCCCGTTGCCAGCAACACCACAATCGCCGGGATGACAATCTCGAAAAATCGGGTGAGCGTCGCAGCCATCAAACTCAAGCGTTGCGGCGGCTCCAGCATCGCGACCGAAGGCCGCAAGCAGAAGTGCGCGAACACCATTCCGCCCAGCCAGATGATTGCGGCGGACAGATGAAGTAGCAGGGCAAGGTTTCGCATGAGGGGGGTCTTGGGGCAGGGTTATGTCGATTGCGCATTGTGCGCTAAACGCTGGCAAACCACCGAGCCATGCGATTTATCATTGCTCCACGATTTCGATGTGACGCGTCCGAATGATCTCAAAGCATATTGCTGGATACAGGCAACAATTTTCCATCCCCGATGGTGTGATTTATCTCGACGGCAACTCGCTCGGCGTGCTGCCCAAAGCGACCGCAGCCGCCGTCGCCAAAACGGTCGAACAGGAGTGGGGCAACGGCCTCATCCGCTCCTGGAACACGGCTGATTGGGTGAACGCGCCGCGTCGTTGCGGCGACAAGATCGCGCGTTTGATCGGGGCAAACGCAGGCGAGGTGATTGCCTGCGATTCGACATCCGTAAATCTGTTCAAGGCGCTGCTCACGGCGCTAGCGCTGCAAAAGGATCAGCCGCAGCGCACCCTCATCGTCTCCGACATCGACAACTTTCCGACTGACCTCTACATCGCGCAGGGCATTCGCGATCTGTTGACGCAGAAGCACATCGATCTTCAATTCGTCAAACGCGAAGCCATGGTGTCGACGATTACGGCGCTTGGTGAACGAACGGCAGTCGTCATGCTCACGCAAGTGGACTACCGAACGGGCGAGCGCTACGACATGAAGGCGATCACAGCGCTTGTGCAGTCACAAGGCTCGCTGATGCTGTGGGATCTGGCGCATTCAACGTGCGCGTTTCCAGTCGAGCTCAACGCCTGCAACGCCGATCTTGCGGTCGGCTGCTCATACAAATACTTGAACGGCGGGCCAGGCGCACCAGCATTCGTTTTCGCAGCGAAACGCCATCTCGACACGCTTGACGCGGCCGGGACGAGCGCACCGATTTCTGGCTGGTTCGCGCATGAAGCACCGTTTGCATTTGACCCGTTGTTCAAGGTCACGCATGGCATTGAACGCTTCACGGTAGGCACGCCACCGATCCTGCAATTCGCTGCGCTCGAAGCGTCACTCGACATGTGGCTAACGGTTGACATGCAGGCGCTGCGCGACGCCTCCATCGTGCTCACCGAGCGTTTCATCAACGAGGTGGAGGCGCAGTGCGCCGGTCACGGCCTGACGTTAGCCACACCACGCGATGCGAATATTCGCGGATCACAGGTGTCATTCCGCCACACCGACGGCTACGCCATCATGCAGGCGCTCATCGCGCGCGGCGTGATCGGTGACTTCCGTGCTCCGGACATTTTGCGTTTTGGGTTTACGCCGCTCTACATCAACGAAGATGACGTCGTGAATGCCGTCGCGCACTTCCGAGAAGTGATGGTCAGCCGTGACTACGAACGCAATGAATTTCAATCGCGGGGGAAAGTGACATGAGCGCCCCGGCCGGTTCCTGCCCAATGGGTTACGGAATAGAGGAAGCCCACGACACGTTCAAAGACAGTTTCAGCTATTCAAATTACCTGCGCATCGAGCAGCTGCTCGGCGCACAAGCCCCGCTCACCAGCGCGCACGACGAATCGCTCTTCATCACCATTCACCACGTTCAGGAAGTGTGGATGAGTCTCATCATCAAAGAGCTGCAAGGCGCGATGACGAAGCTTACTGCGGGCGATTTCGAAACCGCCATGAAAATGCTCGCCCGCGTGTCGCGCGCACAGGAGCAGATGAGCAACGCATGGGAAGTCTTGAAGACCATGACGCCCGCCGACTACCTCGAATTTCGGGAAGCCTTCGGCAAAGCCAGTGGCTTTCAAAGCTGGCAGTACCGCACCATCGAATTTTTGCTCGGCAACCGGCAGCGCTACATGCTCAAACCGTTCACGGAACAGCCCGAGCATCAGGCGCGTTTGACCGAAATTATCGATAGTCCGTCGCTCTATGACATCGCGTTGAAAGCGCTCGCCGATCGGGGTCTGCTGGCTCCGCGCGAGTTGCGCATCACGTTTGATGCGATGCCCCAGAGCAATCCCGCCGTGCAAGCCGCGTGGCTCGCCGTGTACCGCAACACCAAGGCGAACTGGGATTTGTATTACCTCGCGGAAAAGTTAGTTGACGTCGAAGACAACTTCCGTCGCTGGCGCTTCAATCACGTAACCACGGTCGAGCGGATGATCGGCTTCAAACCCGGATCGGGAGGGACCGCAGGCGTGAGTTATTTGCGCAAAGTGCTGGATGTGGTGCTTTTTCCTGAGCTTTGGCAGGTAAGGACGGATTTGTAGTTGGGGCGCACTTTTTGGACGAGAGAGGGGATCCAGCTCGTAATCCCACGCGAAGCGCAAACCAGTCCCCACTCCCTTGAGGGGAGAGGGCTAGGGAGAGCGTGATGGTGGAATGAAGATTGATCTTTGCCACCACCCAATTTCGCCCGAAGGCGAGTCACTTTTGGCATTGCCCAAAAGTAACCAAAAGGCTAGCCCCTGCACCCCGCTTCATCCTGCGGTGCTCGCAACGGGCGGGACGCGTCAACGTCACACGAAAGCTTCGCTAGCGCTACGCACAGTGTGTGCCGACGACGCATCTACGACCGCCCGTTGCTCCGCTCCTCGGCGCGGGCTGAAGGGGCAGGAGAGAAAGCACCGTCTTAGCGATGTTTTGCATGACAATTAGACTTCGGTCATCACTACGGTTGTCTATGAATCAA
>JAYWAQ010000735.1:0-8208 GCA_043782305.1 Burkholderiales bacterium | reverse complement strand
GGGTGCCGACGAACAGCATGTTGGTCGACGGCGCGACGGCCATATGTCGGGCGTCCGGCACGATGGCGTAGAGCTCGATCTTGAATCCTTCAGGCAGTTTGATGTGCTTCAAATTGGCGCGAATCGCATCGGCATTTGCCCCCGATTGCGGCACCAACGGCAGGTTCGGATCGGTACCCGACACTTTCATCGATTTGAGTTTTTCGATGTTGGTCTGACTCATCGCCTGCATGGCGGTCATCGCGAGGGTGCCCGCAAAAGTCGCCATCATGATGCGTAACGTTAAGTGCTGTTTCCGTGACCTCATAGCGTATCTCCTCCAAAAATTGAAAATTGACCCTCACTGATACCGGTACCGTGCATCAGGCGCATCTTTTGACACGCTCTTCTCCTCGCGCACATCCGTATAAAACAACTTTACCTAGAAAATCGGGCAATGGGTGATAGTCGGCTACATCGGGGCCGACTAACATTCCGTTTAATGCGAAGCCGGTTGCTGGCAAGCGAAATAGTTTCAAAAAAGTTTTTCAGATGACGACTTCGATTGTTGTGCTCGGATCGCTGGCGGATGTCAATCCGTCTGCGTGGGACGCGTTGGTAGCTCGCGCCGACGGCAATGTCTTTCTCAGCTATGCCTATCTGCGGGCGCTGGAGACCACAGGCTGCGTGGGCGGACGCACGGGGTGGGCGCCACGTCATCTCGTCGCGCGCGACGGCGCAGGCGCGCTTATCGGCGCCATGCCGATGTACATCAAAACCCATTCCTACGGCGAGTACGTCTTCGACTGGGCGTGGGCGGATGCGTATCGCCGTTCGGGCGGAGAGTATTACCCGAAGCTTTTGGCCGCGGTGCCGTTCACGCCCTGCACCGGGCCGCGAGTGCTGGCCGCTGACGATGAAACGCGCCTCGCGCTGATGCAGGGCGCGATGGCGTTTGCGCTGCAAAGCGGCGTGTCGAGTCTGCATGTGTTGTTTCCGCTTGAACGTGAGGCGTGGTTATGGCAAAAAGCGGGGCTGATGCTGCGTCAGGGCGTGCAGTTTCATTGGGAAAATCCGGGCTTTGCGAGCTTCGATGCGATGCTGGCAACGATGACGCATGACAAGCGCAAACGCATCAAGCAGGATCGTCGCTATGTGGCCGAAGCCGGGTTGACGTGGCGCGTTTCGCGAGGCGCTGCGATCACGGAAGCCGACTGGCAGTTTTTTTATCGCTGCTATGACGGAACCTATCGTGCACATATGTCGACACCGTATTTGTCGCCAGAATTTTTTGCGCATCTGGGAATGGACTGCGACGATGCGGCTGTAATGTTTATCGGTGAGCGTAATGGTTCGCGCTTGTGTGCCTCGTTGTGCGTCGCGAGCGGCGAGAGCGTGTATGGCCGCTACTGGGGGACGCTGGAGCCGGTCAAATCATTGCACTTTGAAGCGTGCTACTACCAGCCGATAAACTGGTGCATTTCCCACGGCTTCAAGCGTTTTGAAGGAGGCGCGCAAGGCGTACACAAACTCGCTCGCGGGTTGCTACCAACCGCCACCTACTCAGTTCATTGGCTTGCGGATCAGCGCTTCGCGGCTGCAGTGGACGAGTATCTAGCCCGAGAGACGGTGGGAATAGCGCACACGCTGGAGGAGCTCAGTGAGTCTTCTCCTTTCAAGCTCTCTGATCCCCTCCCGCACGGCGGGTGAGGGGGCCAAACCAGTGGCGTAAAAATTGATTAAGGTTTTCTACACCGACCATTTCGTGCTGCCACTGCCGGACGGCCATCGCTTTCCGATGCAGAAGTATTCGTTGTTGCGCGAAGCGGTACAGGCCTTCGCACCTGATTCGCTGGAAGTTGCTCCAGCAGCGAAAGACGATGAACTGCTGCTCGCCCACGATGCAGCTTACGTGCGCCGAATGTCGGATGGCACTCTTACCGGAGCAGAAGTCCGTCAAATTGGCTTTCCGTGGAGCCCGCTCATGGCTGAGCGTGCGCGGCGCTCGGCGGGAGCGACGCTCGCTGCGGCCAAAGCATCGTTATCCGAGCGCTGCGCAATCAATCTTGCTGGTGGCACGCACCACGCGTTTCGTGATCATGGTGAAGGCTTTTGTTGCTACAACGACGCCGCCGTGGCAGCCCGCGTTTTGCAGCGGGACTTCGCGATCAAGCGAGTGCTGATCTGCGATCTTGACGTGCATCAGGGTAATGGCACCGCAAGCATTTTCTCGGGCGATCCATCGGTCTTCACTTTCTCGATGCACGGCGCGCGCAACTATCCCGTTCGCAAGGAAAACAGCACGCTTGACGTTGAACTCAATGACGGGTGCGTTGATGAAACCTATCTGCAAAAACTGTACACCCATCTGCCAAAAATTATTGCCGAATTTCAGCCGGGCGCGATGATTTATCTCGCGGGTGCCGACCCGTACGAAGGCGATCGTCTGGGTCGTTTGAGACTCACCAAAGAGGGCTTGCAAGCGCGCGACCGCTTTGTGTTTACGACCGCCAGAGGCAGCGCGATTCCGATCACGGTCACGATGGCCGGTGGTTACGCGCATGACGTGACC
This sequence comes from Burkholderiales bacterium, assembly GCA_043782305.1. Taxonomy (GTDB): domain Bacteria; phylum Pseudomonadota; class Gammaproteobacteria; order Burkholderiales; family Casimicrobiaceae; genus Casimicrobium. The sequence continues at coordinate 5,657 of JAYWAQ010000735.1, read as the reverse complement.
GACATTGTCGACATACACTTCACCACTGTTCGTACCGCCTTTGAGGTTTTTGCATGAGTTCTGACGCAACCATCGTCGTCGCCCCACACCCTACGATCGCTGGCGTTGCCACGTTCACACTCAATCGCCCTAAAGCGCTTAATTCGCTGGATGAAGCGATGACCAAAGCCTTCGTGCCAGCGATCCAGAAAATCGCTGCGGATGCGTCGATTCGCGTCGTCATCGTACAGGGCGCAGGTGAGCATTTCATGGCGGGCGGAGACATCAAAGGCTTCGCCGCAACGCTCGAAATATCTGGCCCAGATCGCCAAACCCATTTCCGCGACATGATTCATTATTTGCATGGTGGCATCGAGTTGATGCAGCGCATGCCGATCATCACGATAGCCAAAGTACGCGGAGCCTGCGCCGGATTCGGTATGAGCCTCGCTATCGGTTGCGATCTCACCATCGCCAGCGATGACGCCTACTTCGCCACCGCCTACAAATCCATCGGCCTCACGCCTGACGGCGGCCAGTCGTACTTCTTGCCACGCCTTGTCGGCATGAAAAAAGCTATGGAATTGACGCTGCTTTCCGAGCGCATCAAAGCCGATGAGGCGGAACGTTTGGGCTTCGTCAACAAGGTCGCACCGCTTGCCGATCTCGACGCCGTGGTCGACAAAATTGCGCAACAAATTGCCCGCAGCGCGCGGGGTTCTATGGCAGGTGCGAAACGCCTGATCAGCACGTCATTGTCAAGCACCATGAGCGAGCAGTTGAACGCCGAGGCGGACAGCTTTTCTTCCTGCGCCGCAAAAGACGATTTCGTCGAGGGCATTCGCGCGTTTATCGACAAGCGGCATGCGAAATTTAGCTAATTTGAGGCGGGTGACAGCGCTTATTTGATCTGGTAGCCGAACGTTAGCCAAACCTTGTCTGTATCGAGGCCGAATCCACTCGGTGCGGCCATGTAGCGCGCCCACTGGGCGCGCACGTAGCTTCGCGAGTTGACGGCGTACGTCACGTTCAAATCAAGCTCACGACCAAAGCGTCTGCCATCGCTATCGCCGCGAAACCAGTGGTATTCGCCCAACGCTGACCACGGCCCGTGCTCCCACCGCGCTGTCATCCACGTGTCGCGCAAGCCAGCCACCGGTGTGTCGAAGAACTGCAACGTATTGCCATTGAACGCGTACTGGTTCGTCAGCGGCGTCTGAAAGCCGTAACGCCCCGCGTTGCTGCCCTTGATTTCGTGATCGACGCGCGTGATCCAGCCGCGCCAGCCGACGCCGACGCCAGCGCGCAGGTAGCGCGCACGCAGCACCGCCTCGTTCGCGGCGGTACGCTGGTTCGCCAGTTCAAACGTGTAGAACCCACGGGCTTCGCCGATGGCAGGAATCGACGTGACCACACCAAGCGGGAGGCTTCCGTCAACCACTGCACCGACCACCCAATTCGATTGCTCGGCGACGCCAAAGCGGAAAATATCAAACGCCTGCGGCTGCGGTCGATGGCGCACGGCGTATCCCGCAACACTCATATCGGGGAGCGGGTTGAAGGCAAGCTCCATCAGGGTCAGCTGCATGGATTCGGTCGTGCCCAACCGGGTTCGCAAACGATTGAATTGCCCGAGCGTGAGTTGCGCACGCTCCATCGGTGAGCCGCGCACCGAAATACCATCGAACAATTGCGGAATTTGCCGAAAATTGTCGTCACTTACGTGGCGCTCGTTGCCCAGTGTCAAGCTTTGACGGCCAAGACGGATATTCCAGTCTGGCGTTGGCGACCAGGTCACATGTGCTTCGTTCATGCCGGTGTAGCGCGGGTCAGGCAGCAGCGGATAGGGAGACTCAAAGGCGGCGGGATCGTCGGTAAAGCGCTTCGGCGGCACAAAGTTCGAATGGATGATTTCCATCGCCACTTTGAGTTGTGGCGACAGCGCCAAATCCGCGCCGACAACGGCCCGCGCCGAAACGACTTCGGCTGCCTTTGGTTTGTCGCGCTCGTCAATGTAGACGTATCGAATTCGGGTGTCGAGGCGCAGGGTCAAGCCCGATTTATCGGAAACTCTGTCGCTAACTTCCGTCGGCATCTGGCTATGCGCACGGTGCGAAGCAACGACTGTTGCCAACAAAAGCGCGATCAACGTCGCACGTAGCGAAACCGAATGCGCGAATTTCGGACACATCATCAATGACACAGCGGTGGCATGCCAGACTCAAATCTGCGTACCTCCGCAAACGTTGTCGCGGCGCCTGCGCTATAGTAGCTCGCACAAAAAGGATTGATTTCGACCATGGTGTTCAGGCTCGTTCCGGGAGGATTTTCACGCTTTTGGAGGTTGTTGCGATACTCGTTTGGCAAAGGCTGCCGGCTGCTCGTAGCCATTGTAGTAATTGCAGCCGCAATAGCCCAGCCAGCGGCGCTCGCGGTCGTTCCGCAGTATCGCGTTGTGGTGTCGGGTACAAAGGGCGCGGCTGTTCCCGGTGCTGTAGTGACGTTACGTGCGTTCGAAGGCGCGGGTAAGGCTCCTCCGGTCGCTCGACCACGCCTGCAGGTGCCGATAACACCGGTCGTTATCCAGCAACTAGATCGCGAGTTCGTGCCTCGCGTTACCGTTGTGCCGGTTGGAGCTCGAATCAGCCTGCCCAACAATGATGCGGTACCACACAGCGTTTACAGCTTTTCGGCAGCCAAGCAGTTCGAATTTGAGGTGTATGTCGGTTCGTCACCGCAGGTGTTGACGCTTGATAAGGCGGGCATCATTACGCTCGGCTGCAATATTCACGACTGGATGGTCGGCTACGTCGTCGTCGTCGACACGCCCTTTGCCCAATCCACGGACGCGCGCGGTGCGGTATCCTTTGCCAACGTCCCCGAGGGTGACTATGAGCTTCGCGTGTGGCATCCGCAACAAAAGGCGGGCGATCATACTTCGCAGGTCAGCGTTGTCGAACCGGGCCAACCCAAGACCGTGACCATCGACGTGAGCCCGCCGCGAGCGCGCTACAAGCCGCCGCTCACGCTAAAGCGCTACTAGCATCATCAGGTTGCCCATGCGCTTGACGAATTCATTACACGCGCGGATCGGATTGTTCTCTCTGGCGCTATTTCTCGCCGTGCAGATTCCTACGCTGGTGCTCGCGTACCGTGCGACGAACGAAGTAGCCAATACGCGTCTGAGTGCCGATCTTGATCACGGCACCCGTACGTTCCGGCGCATTCTCGACGAGCGCGGCGTGCAATTGGCGCTTGCGACGCGGGTACTGGCGGCTGACTTCGCATTTCGTAAGGCACTCGCCATTGCCGAGCCCGCAACCATCCAATCGGTACTCGAAAATCATTCCGCACGACTGCGAGCCGATTTTGGACTGGTGCTTTCACCAAGCCGCGCGGTGGTGGCTTCGACTGGAACTGCGGCTAGCGCCTCTCCACAGTTGCTCGCAGCCATTGCACCTGAAGCGGAAGAATCTGCCGGGCGCTCGATCATTTTGTCGCTTGATCATCGTCTGGTGCAAATCGCAGTCGTCCCCGTGCTCGCGCCCGATCCTATCGGATGGGCAGCGTTTGGCTGGGAGCTTGATCAGCGCGCGGTCAATGATCTGAAGCAGCTCGTTGATCTTGACATCACGTTTCTTGGCGCATCAGATGGCGCGGGCATGCAGGTGACGGCATCAACGCTGCCAGCGAGCCTGCATGAAGTACTGCGTCAACAATTTGCAACTAGCGGCACCGCAAATGGCCAGATGCAAACCGTCGAACTCAACGGCGAAGCGTTCGCCTCCAGTTCCTTTCCGCTCGACAGCAGGCAATCACCGCGAGCAGCAGTAGTTACTCATCAGTCTGTAGCCAAAGCGACGGCACCGTTCAACCACTTAACTGACCTGCTCACCACACTCAGCATTCTGGGCATAGCGGGTTGTGTGCTCGGCAGCTCATTGCTGGCCGGGGCCATAGCCCGTCCCATTCGCAACCTGACGGCAATGACCGAGGCCATGCGCTCCGGAGAAACCACTTCGCATCTCGGTGGCAAGCTCACGGGTGAGCTGCAGGGGCTCGCCAGCAGCTTCAATCGATTGGTCGACGCGCTGCGCATGCGGGAGGCGGAAGTGTTGTATCTGGCCTACTTTGACAGCCTCACAGAGCTGCGCAACCGCGTTGGCTTCGTAAAGGCGGCCTCTGAGTTTATTGGTCGCGCAAAGGCTGGAGAGTATGCAGTCGTCGCAATCCTTGACGTAGCATCTTCTACGCAAATCAACGGCATCCTCGGCCATGAAGTGGGTGACGAAGTAATCCGAGCGGTCGCGGCAAAGCTCGTGGCTTCGCTGCCAGCGCCGCGCATCGTGGGACGCTTGTCTCGTGATGAATTTGCGGTGCTACTGCTCAACGCGAACGAACGAGACCCGCAGTCGACGCTGAAGAGCGTGATTGCGGAGTTCGACAGCCCGCTGCAAGTCGTCAGCCAGTCCATCGACGCGCGCATGCATGTCGGCTGGGCGCAACTGCATGCAGATGGGCCAGATCTCGCCACCATCATGCGGCGCGCCGACATGGCACTCAACGTTGCAAAAGCGCAGCAGTTGCCACTCGTCCGTTTCGATCACGCGATGGAAGCCGACACGCACACTCATTTCGCCTTGTTGTCTGATCTAAAAATTGCCATCGCCGAAAATCAACTCGAACTGCACTATCAGCCCAAGCTTCTGATGAATGGTCAGGTGATCGGGCTCGAAGCATTGTTGCGCTGGAATCACCCGCGGCGTGGGCTCTTGATGCCCGACTCGTTCATTGCGCTGGCCGAGCAGACTGGCGCCGTGCGCGAGGTAACCCGTTATGTCATCAGAGCAGCAGTCGAGCAGCAGGTATCCTGGATCGCGGACGGGGTGCGGCTGCCGATTGCCGTGAACATTTCTGCGCGCGATTTACAGGACGAGAGTTTTCCGTCCTTTGTGGCTGCGACGCTGGCCGAGCACGGCGTCGACGCCGCCGCGCTCAGTTTTGAAATTACCGAACGTGCGTTGATGGACAACCTGGACGCCACCGCACAGACGCTGCGTGCGCTGCAAAAAATTGGCATTCGCATCTCTCTCGATGACTACGGCACGGGCTACGCGACGCTCACCCACATCAGCCAACTGCCGGTGAGCGAGCTGAAAATTGATCGCAGCTTCGTGACCGATTTGATGTCGAATACGCGCAACTATGCGATTGTTCTGTCGACTGTTGAAATGGGACACCGACTCGGGATGACCATTGTCGCCGAAGGTGTGGAGACTGTTGCCGAGCTTGATGCCGTCCGTGAATCGGGTTGCGACGAAGTGCAGGGATTTTATTTTTCAAGACCGATGGCCGCGCGCCTGGTTCAAAGCTGGGTGATTCAGCGTGCTGCAGTCACGGCCGGCATTCTCGCGTCGTAGCACGCAGGAGCAACTGGGAGCGCCAGTGCCTCAAACGCGCGACAGCAGGAACGCCTTCACGATGTCACGATTGGGAATGGCCGTGATCGCACCGAACTCGGTAGTCGTCAACGCGGCCGCCGCATTGGCATAGCGCACCGCATCGAGCATCAAATCGCCCATCGCCATGCGCCCAATCATTGCACCGGCGAAACAATCACCCGCGCCAGTGGCATCGACCCATTCGACGGGATACGAGGCCATCTGCATCACATCAGC
>JAYWAQ010000734.1:0-2966 GCA_043782305.1 Burkholderiales bacterium | reverse complement strand
ACCGTCGCACTGGGCGTGTCGGCATATAGCGCGGCGATGTTCCACTTAGTGACGCATGCCTTCTTCAAAGCCTTGCTGTTTCTCGCCGCAGGTTCGGTCATCATTGGCATGCACCACAACCAAGACATTCGCTACATGGGCGGTGTGAAAAAGTACATGAAGATCACGTGGTTGACCTCGCTTATCGGCTCGCTCGCGTTGATCGGCTTTCCGCTGTTCTCCGGTTTCTACTCGAAGGACACCATCATCGAGGCCGTTCACGAGAGCAAGATTTTCGGTCATAGTTATGCGAATTTTGCGGTGCTTGCCGGGGTGTTTATCACGGCGTTTTATTCGTTCCGCATGTACTTCCTCGTGTTCCACGGCAAGGAGCGCTACGACCAGGCTCCGCATGATGACCATGCGCACGACGATCATCACCACGATCAAAGTCACGACGCCAAGCCACATGAGTCACCCTGGGTTGTTACGGTGCCGCTCGTCTTGCTGGCGATTCCATCAGCCATCCTCGGTTATTTCGGCGTTGGCGAAATCGTTCATGGCGATTGGTTCAAGGGCGTGATCACGGTGACCGAGCAGCACGACACGTTGAAACCGCTGACCGAAGAGTTCCACGGCGCATTGTCGATGGCGATTCACGGCCTGACCAGCTTGCCGTTTGTGCTGGCAATGCTCGGCGTAGCACTGGCGTTTTATCTGTATGTCATCAACCCGGCGTTGCCCGCAAAGCTGCGCAAGCAATTCGGGTTCATCGTCAAAATCCTCGAAGAAAAATATTACTTTGATCGTTTCAACGATTTCTTCTTCGCGGGTGGCGCGCGCCAGTTGGGCGAGCTGTTTTTCAAAGCCGGTGATCGCGCGATCATCGACGGCGCGATGGTGAATGGCTCAGCCAAAGGCATCGGCGCACTGTCCGGCGTGATGCGTCATCTGCAAACGGGCTACATCTATCACTACGCATTTGTGATGGTGGCGGGCGTGCTCGTCTTCCTCACCTGGCTGCTGCTGCGCTAGAGCTAATACAACAACTATGCTGCTCTCACTCTCCATCTGGATTCCCATTCTCGGCGGCCTCGCCGTGATGACAACGGGACGCGATAAAAGTGCCAACGTAACTCGCTGGGTCGCACTGATCACTGCGGTCGCAGGCTTCCTCGTCACCATCCCGCTCTATACAGGCTTTGATCCTTCCACCGCGGCGCTGCAATTCGTAGAGAACGTGCCATGGATTCAGCGGTACAAGATTGGTTATTACCTAGGCGTTGACGGCCTGTCGATGTGGTTTGTGATGCTCAACAGCTTCACGACGATCCTCGTGGTGATCGCTGGCTGGGTCGTGATTGAGAAACAGCCTGCGCAATACTTCGCGGCGTTCCTCATCATGTCGGGCCTCATTAACGGCGCATTCGCGGCGGCAGATGCGATCCTGTTTTACGTATTCTTCGAGGCAATGCTGATCCCGATGTACCTGATCATCGGCATCTGGGGCGGGCCGAATCGTCTGTACGCGGCGATCAAGTTCTTCCTGTACACACTGCTTGGATCGCTGTTGATGCTGGTTGCGTTTTTGTATCTGTACAACGTCACCGGCGGCAGCTTCACGATTGCCGATTTCCACAAAGTCCCGCTCGGAAAAACACCGCAGATTTTGATCTTCGTCGCGTTCTTCCTCGCGTTCGCAGTGAAAGTGCCCATGTGGCCCGTGCACACCTGGTTGCCGGACGCACACGTTGAAGCGCCCACCGGCGGTTCGGTGATTTTGGCTGCGATCACCTTGAAGCTCGGCGCATACGGCTTCCTGCGTTTCATCCTGCCGATCGTGCCGGATGCCTCGCACATGATGGCGCCTTTTGTCATCGTCATTTCGCTGATCGCCATCGTGTACATCGGCTTTATCGCGCTGATTCAGACCGACATGAAAAAGCTGGTCGCCTATTCGTCGATCTCGCACATGGGCTTCGTCACGCTCGGCTTCTTCCTTTTTGTCGGCGGGCAGGGCAGTGCGCTGGGCATCGAAGGCGGACTCATGCAAATGATTTCGCATGGTTTCGTGTCGGCCGCAATGTTTCTCTGCATAGGCGTCATGTATGACCGAATTCACAGCCGCAACATTGCTGACTACGGCGGCGTCGTAAACGTCATGCCCAAATTCGCGGCCTTGATGATGTTGTTCGGTATGGCCAACGCCGGTCTGCCCGGCACATCCGGCTTCATCGGTGAATTCACGGTCACATTGGCTGCGGTGAAGCAGGGCATGTTCTGGACGGCTGCGTGCGCCGGGCTGGCGTTGATACTCGGCGCGGCCTACACCTTGTGGATGTACAAGCGCGTGATTTTTGGTGAAATCGGCAACGATCACGTTCGCGAAATGAAAGACGTCACGCCGCGTGAATTCTGGATGTTGATGCTCGTCGCTGCCTGCGTTTTGGGCATGGGCCTGTATCCCGCGCCGTTCACCGAAGTGATGCACAAGAGCGTCGAAGCGCTCATCACACATGTGTCGCACAGCAAACTGTAGGCACACGAGAACAAGACTATGAAAGACATCCTGCTCGTTCTCCCGGAAATTGTTCTGCTTTGTTTGGCAGGCATCATCCTCGTCGCCGATCTGTTCGTGAGTCGTGGACAAAAATGGTTCACCTATGCCTGCGGTATTGGCGCATTGCTGTGGACGGCGCTCTACGTGTTCGTGCCGTTCACACCGGTTGCAAGCGTTGCCAGTGAATCCGCTTTCTCCGGGCTGTTCGTTGCCGACGGCGTCGCCACCGTACTGAAACTCGCGATGCTGCTCTCGGCTGCGGTTGCGCTCGCCTACTCGTGGAGCTATCTCAAAAAGCATGACCTCGACAACGGCGAATATGTCGCACTAGTGCTCTTTGGCACGCTTGGCATGATGGTGATCGCCAGCGCGGCGAGCATGCTCACGGCCTACCTGGGGCTCGAACTTCTGAGCCTGTCGATGTACG
>JAYWAQ010000733.1:0-8219 GCA_043782305.1 Burkholderiales bacterium | reverse complement strand
GTTCATAGTAGTGATGTCCCGCGTACAACACGAGCCATGAGTCGGTCTGACTCGGCAAAATCAGCTTCACTGCGACGCCACGACGTGAAGCCGCCTCTAGGGCCGCCAGCATTTGCGGATCTGGAACGAAATACGCGTTGGTGAGATTGACGCTCGTCTCCGCGCTGGCAATTGCCGAAAGTAGCGTCGCATAGATCAGGCTGTAAGGCTCTTCCGGCGAACTGCCGATGGCACGCACCACTTGCCGTCCGGAAGTCAAGGGCGTCGGGAACCAGTCCTTTGGCGCAAGCGGTTCGCCTTTTTGCGACTTCCACGTTTCCAGAAAAAGCTTCTGGAATTCAGCAACCACCGGCCCCTGCAAACGCAAGTCCGTATCACGCCAGGCCAGCGTGTCGATACTGTCGGCTGTCGCAGCAGAACGCTGCCGAACTTTCGCAGCCTGACCAAACGAACCGCCAGAATAAACACTGCTTATGTTGATACCGCCAAGGAACGCCGTCGTTCCGTCAACGATTAGCAGTTTGCGATGATCGCGTTGATTGAGCTGCCATTCCTTTCGGGCAAGCAGGGGATTGATCGGGTTGTATTCCAGCACGCGAACACCCGCGTCCGTGAGCCGTTTGAAGAACGAAGGCGGCGTGCCCAATGTGCCCGCGCTGTCGTGAATCAAATTGACCTGTACGCCTTCCTGTTGCTTGGCGATCAGGTTTTGCGCAAAGCTCCGCCCTACCTCGTCATCATCGAGAATGTAAGTCTCCATGTTGATGTGATCGCGTGCGGCGCTGATGGCGGTTAGCATCGATTGGTAAGTGGCCGGACCGTCCTGCAGCAAGGTCACCTGATTGCCGGTAGTCAGCGGGCTGCCAACAATGGACTCCTCAACCGCAAGGTGGCGATCAAAGATGTCGGTCTGCGGGCTACGGGCGCGAAGGCGGTCAAGAATTGCCTTACTTTGAGCTGCGGAAAGCGGGCCGCGCGCGCCTTCCAGTTGCAAAGTTAGCGCGTTGGCGGTACGGCTACGCGCGAGATCCGGAACGATCTTTGGCAGACTGCTGCATGCAGAGACACAAGAGGCGCATAACAAGACCGAAAGCGCGCTTCGCAATGAAATTGCTTTCAACGTAATCACCGCTCCAGTCAGTACGCAATCCAGTGAACGGCCACTGACGATGTCAGGCTGCCGTATTCGATGATTTTTCACTGGCGTTCGACGCTGGGCAATCAGACTGCGGCGCGTGGCCGCGTCGGACGAGGCTTACAACTTCGTGCCCCTGCACAATGGCGGTGCCGTCAGGGCGGGTGATCGCTCCGTAAACGTCTTCCGCTAAAACTCAATCGCGTCAGCAATCGCCTTGATGCCCGCCTTAGCGCACACATCATCCGCTTCGCCGCCCGGCGCGCCCGACACGCCGATACCGCCGAGCGTGCTGCCGCCCGCCTCGATCACTTGCCCACCGCCAGCCGCGAACACTTTCGGGTGTGAGCGAATGGCGCTCATGGGTTTACCTGCCTGCGTTTCGACGCCGAGCGCAGCCGTTGGAATGCGAAAACTCACTGCGGTCCAGGCCTTGTTCGGCGCGATGTCAACCGTGTGTGCACCAGCAAAACGATCACGTAAAAGCACCTGTACCAGACCCGCGCGGTCAACCACGGCGACGGTCACCTGATAGCCGTCTTTGCGGCATTGTTCGAGCGCGGCTTTAGCGGCGGTTAGCGCCGTTTCCGGTGTGAGCGATTTGGTCGAGAACGTGGCGTCTTGCGAGCTGGCCAAGGTCGGGACAACGATCGTGGTCACAGCAAGCGCGTGCAAAAAGTGTCGAGAAATCATGAAACTACTCCCTAGTCGATCTTCGCGTTAAGCAGCGTAAATGCACCCATCCGGCGACATTCGAAATAGTGCTCCAGCGCGGTCTTGACAGTGCGAAATGCGAGCTCCTTCCACGGAATCTCATCCTCGCGAAACAGGCGAATTTCGGTGCTTTCCGGCGTGGTCGCATAGTTCGCCTCGCTCATCGTTCCGAGATACATCATGTGAACCTGCGAGATGTAGGGCACCGAGAGCACGGTGAGCAAAGGCCCGAGCGTGACGGTGGCCACCGCCTCTTCAAACAGCTCGCGCTGCGCACCCTCTTCCACCGTTTCATTGTTTTCCATAAACCCGGCAGGAAGCGTCCATTTCCCAAGTCGCGGCTCGATGCCGCGCAGGCAGAGCATCACTTTGTCTTCAAACACCGGAACCACGCCACAGACGATTTTCGGGTTTGAGTAGTGAATCGTGCCGCAGGCGGGGCAGGCATAGCGCGCGCGTTGATCGCCTTCCGGAATCGTCAGCGCAATGTCCGCGCTGCCGCAGGTCGAGCAAAACTTCAAGCCCTGACCTCCACGGGAGCCACCGGCGTGGGCAGCTTGATGAAGTGATCGCGGTAATGCTTCAGCTCGTCAATGCTCTCGTAGACATCAGCCAAAGCGGTATGACGCGTTTTCTTCTGAAAGCTTTTCTTGACGTCTGGAGCCCAGCGCGACGCCAGCTCTTTCAGCGTGCTGACATCCAGGTTCCGGTAATGAAAATAAGCCTCAAACTTTGGCATGTAGCGCACCATAAAGCGTCGGTCCTGATGCACGCTGTTGCCGCATAGCGGGCTCACGCCTTTCGGTACGTAATTGGCGAGAAAATCAATAAGCTGCGTCGATGCTTCGTCTTCCGTCAGCGTCGAGGCCTTGACCTTTTCAATCAAACCGGAGCGGCCGTGGGTGTTTTTGTTCCATTCGTCCATCGCATCGAGCACGCTGTCGGCCTGATGGATGACGAGTACCGGCCCTTCGGCAATGGTGTTCAGATCTTTGTCGGTAATCACAACCGCCACCTCCAGTACCCGGCATATTTCCGGGTCGAGGCCGGACATTTCCATGTCGAGCCAGATGAGATGATTTTGGTTTTGTGCCATAGGATGCCGGTATCGGTGAGACAGGAAGCGGAAAAGCGCGAAAAAGGGCCGTTGTAGCCCGGCGTCGCGACCCAATATAGTCAACAATTAGGCTAATTTGATTTTCCCACAGCGCATGCCGTCTGACACCCTCACCGCCCTCCCCGCTGTTTCCGCCACATCGTTTGCTTCCGTGATGATGGTGGCGCTGCTCGCCAACTACTTCATCGAACGATGGTTGCTCAATCGCCAGTTGCGCTACGTTGCCTACTGGCGGGACGAAGTGCCTGAGCCGTTCGCCGAACGTATCACGCTGTCCGAGCACCAGCGCGCAGCCGACTACACACTCGCCAAGGGCACGTTCACCAAAGTCGAAACGGCGATCGGACTCGCGGTTTCTGCCCTCATTCTGTTTGGCGGATTGAGTCGATTGTGGGGTTTCACGCTGCCGCTCGCGGACACGCCGATCCTGCGCGAAGTCGCGCTGGTAGCACTTTTGTCGCTGGTGACGGGGGTGATTTCGGTGCCGCTGTCGTACTACAGCACATTCAACATTGAAGAAAAATTCGGCTTCAACAAGACAACGAAGGTGACGTTCTGGGTGGACCAGGTGAAAGGTAGCCTTTTGTCCGCGGCGCTGGTGCTGCCGCTTGCAGCGCTGGTGTTCTGGCTGATGCGCTCCGCGGGGCCGCTCTGGTGGCTCTATGCATGGCTGGTGTTCATTGGATTTCAGCTGCTGATGCTGGCGCTTTATCCGACGTTTATCGCGCCGTTGTTCAACAAATTTTCACCGCTCGATTCAGGCGAGACCAAGACTGCGATTGAGGGCCTCCTTAAACGCACCGAATTCGAAAGCAAAGGGCTCTTCGTGATGGATGGCTCAAAGCGTTCGGCGCACGGCAACGCGTATTTCACCGGCTTTGGCAAGGGCAAGCGCATTGTGTTTTTCGACACCTTGCTTGAGCGCCTGAACAACAACGAAATCGTCGCCGTGCTGGCCCATGAGTTGGGTCATTTCAAACGCAAACATATCGTGAAACGCGTCGTATTCATGGCGCTGGCCAGTCTCGCGTTTTTGGCGGCTGTCGCGTGGGTGTTACCGCAGCCGTGGCTGTACACCGCGTTTGGATTTGCGACTGATACGGGCAGTACTTCACCCGGCGTTGCGCTCGTTTTGTTTTCGCTGGTGTTGCCGCCACTCTTGTTCTGGCTCGCCCCCCTCGCCTCTGCCTATTCACGCAAACATGAGTTCGAGGCGGATGCCTACGCGGCTCAAGTCTCCAGCAGCGATGATCTGATCGCCGCACTCACCAAGCTGTACAAGGACAACGCCAACACGCTAACACCCGATCCGATCTATTCGGCGTATCATCATTCTCATCCGCCCGCGATGATTCGAATCGCGCATCTTCGGGCGCAAGATCAGGCACCGGCGCCTGCGTGATAACAGGGACGCCGCGCCAACAGGCGATTAGCGTCACGCGGTAACGGAATTGCAAGGAGACAGCCATGAATGCCCCCAAACTAGAAGCGCTGGCCTACTCGAAGACCGAGCCGCAACATGCTCATTCAGCGTTTACGCTGGCTGATATCCACGCTCATCTCGCGGTACTTCCCGACTGGCGCTACGCCGAGGGTCGCGTCACAAAGAGCTTTCACTTCAAGAATTACTACGAGACGATTGCGTTCGTCAACATAGTTGCCTCGATATCGCACGTAACAGACCATCACCCGGACCTGGTGGTGCACTATGCTCGCTGCGATGTGTCGTATCACACGCACGACGTCGAGCACGGCAAGGGCGGCATTTCAAACAACGATTTCATCTGCGCGGCGCGCATCGAAGTCGCACACAAATTGCTGTAATTCAGCACACACGACAAGAACAAGGACGGCATGCAGCAGGGATTGGTCATAGAAACACAGCGTCGTCATTCAGTCGTTCAACTGGAAGATGGCCGCAAAATCTCCTGCATCAGCAAGGGTCGACTGTTACAAATGGCGTGTGGCGATCTGGTCAAAGTCAGCATCACGAACGAGCGCGAAGGCGTCGTTGAGTCGGTGCTACCGCGGCAGTCACTGTTCTACCGCGCCGATGCGTACAAAGAGAAACTGGTGGCTGCAAATGTGACGCAGGTCGCCTGCATCATTGCGCCGCTACCTGCGTATTCAGACGAGCTTTTAAATCGCTGGCTGGTGTGCGCGGAGGCGAGCAACGTGAAGGCGGTGATAGGCCTCAACAAGATCGATCTGGTTGAGGCCGCCGCAGCGGCGAATGCTTTGGCCCGCTATCGCGATCTGGGCTATGACGTGGTGCTCTTCTCGGCAAAATTTAATGATGCGCCAATGCGTGAAAAACTCGTCGGCGAGCGCTCCGTGCTGATCGGTCAATCCGGCATGGGCAAGAGCAAATTGCTCAATGCGCTGGTCGGCGAAGAGGCGCAGAAAACCAATGAAATTTCGGTCGCGCTCGATTCCGGGAAACACACGACGACGTTCACGCGACTCTTCACGCTGGGTCGTGAGGACACCTGGGTGATCGATTCACCCGGCATGCAGGTGTTCGGTCTCAATCATTTCTCGCGGCTGGAAATCGAGCGTGCTTTTCCCGAGTTTCGCGCCTCGCTCGGCGACTGCCGCTTTCGCGACTGCAAACACTTGCACGAGCCGGATTGCGCGCTTCGAACGCTGGTTGCCGATGGCAAAGCGTCACAAGAGCGCCTGTCGATCTTGCGGAAGTTTTGCTCCGAAGGCGAGACGGTGCCGCATTACGCGCGGCATTAGTCACCAACAGGGGCGACTGTCCGGAAAAATAATCAGCTTTATTCTGAAAGTCCTATTTCACAGGGGCTGAAGTCAGCTTTTTCATAAAGTTGACTTTCATCCAAAGAGGCCCTTAGCCGCGGTGAAACGGTCTTTCTACGAAAAAGCTGCTGCGCCAACGAACATGCGCAAAACAGCGAATTTCTACTGGGTGCCGTAGGGCTTCTGATCAACGCAATACGCTCCGGCCAGACCGGCTGCGCTGCGACCGCGAATGTTCTTGGTAGCGCGCAGCTCGTTGACCAACTGTAGCGCGGTCTTGTCGCACGGCGCCAGCTCAACATCGGACACATCGATTGGCGTCATACGTGCCCCCCATTCCGCGTAGTGCGAACAAACGGTGAGCCCGGCGCCGAACGCAGGCATCAGCAGTTTTGATTGCGGTTGAACCCGCCCTTCTTCTAGCGCTTCGACCAAAGCCACAGGCACAGTCGCAGCGCTCATGTTGCCGTACTTTTGCACGGTAACCTGCACTTTGCTCATTGGAATACCCGCATATTTGGCGACTGCTTCGATGATGCGCGAATTGGCTTGATGCGGGACGACCAGATCAATCTCTTCTGCGGTGACACCTGCTTTGGCCAGCGCCCTGGCGCTGGCTTCGGTCATGCCGTTCACGGCCTTCTTGAAAATCTGCGGCCCGTCAAACGTCCAGGACATATCACCAAAAGCGACGTTCGCATTGGCGTAGGTCACACCGTAGCCACCGACGCGCAAAATGCCGCGCGCATCGGCGATGCAACCGAGCGATTCGGCGAGCAAGCCGGTCTTTTCCTCAGTCGCTTCGATCACGATGGCGGCGCAGCCGTCGCCAAAAAGCACCGCGACGCCGCGATTTTCCCAATCCATGTAGCGCGAAATAAGCTCGACGCCGACCACGAGCGCACGCTTGACGACACCCGTGCGAACCATCGCGTTCGCCGTTGACCACGCGTAGAGAAAACTCGTGCAGGCCGTGTTGACGTCCATTGAGGCTGCATTGCTCGCGCCGAGTTTGTACTGAAGTCCCGATGCGGTATTTGGCACCATTTCATCAAAGCTGCACGAACCGTAAACGATCAAATCAATGTCGCTCGCCTTGAGCCCAGCGCAGGCAAGCGCACGCATCGAGGCAACGTAGGCAAGCTCAACCCCATGCACGTGCGAAATGCGGCGCTCTTTCATGCCGGTACGCGAGGTGATCCATTCGTCATCGGTCTCCAAAAATGTCGCGAGATCGGCGTTGGTCAGTACCGCTGGCGGCATGCACTTGCCCCATCCGGTGATTGCGGCGTAAGTCATCGGGCTCTCCTCCGTGAAATATTTTTATCGTCGTTGACTGCGTGCCATAACCGCATCGGCACGGCCGCATCGGGCATCAGGCAATCGTTTTCGCCAGAAAAGCCAGCGTTCGACCTCGCGCCAACGCTGCGGCCTTCTGGTTGTACATCGCCCGCCCCCAGCAGTTGAAGCCGTGGTCCACGCCGGGATACACGTCAATACGAACGTTTTCGCGACCCTTGAACGCCGCTTGCACCGACTCAACTGCGCTCATCGGAATGTGGCCATCTTTTTCGGCGAAATGCAACAGCATCGGCACCTTGATATCAGCCACCCGATCCAGCATTGTGGGGATGCCGCCGCCGTAGTAACACACCGAAGCGTCAACAATGCCGCTGGCCGCGCAGACAAACGACAGTGCGCCGCCCATGCAGTAACCGACGCTCGCGATCTTGCCCTTCACCGCGCCATGCGCACGCAGCGCAGCCGCCGTGCCCGCGAGATCAAGCGCCGCGTTCGGACGATCAAGGCCACCCATGAAGGCGAACGCCTTCGGGTTATCAATGTCGTTGTAGCCCAGGTCAACGCGTGGTTGTTGACGCCAAAAAATATCGGGCGCGAATACCGTGAAGCCGTCCATTGCGTACGAGTCGGCGACATCGCGAATGTGTTGATTCACACCCCAGATTTCCTGAATGAGAACGATGCCTGGCCCTGAGCCCGTAGGCGGAGTGGATACGTAGGCGCCAAAGCTCCCGCCTTCGTGCGCTTTAATATCAATCCAATGTCCGTTCATGACTCATCTCCAATTTCAAAAAAACCGTTAGCGTCGTGCGCCGCTTCAAAACATAGTGGCAGCGACGACCCACGGTGGAAGCGGATTATCGCTGACTGATCGTCAATTATCTTGGATTGCGGCCCGCTTAAAATGCTGCTATGTACCGAATTTTGAATATTGCGACGTATCGATTCGTCGCCGTCGCTGATCCTGCGGCGCTGAAAGCAGAATGGCTACCCAAAGCCGAAGCTATTGGGCTCAAAGGCACCATTCTGATTGCGCCGGAGGGGATCAACATGTTCCTCGCCAGCAGCGAAACAACCGTGCGCAGCTTTCTTGCAATGGTCAATGATGACCCGCGCTTTGTGGACCTCGACATCAAGGAAAGCTGGAGCGACGAGGTGCCGTTCAAGCGCATCAAAATCAAGCTGAAG
>JAYWAQ010000732.1:0-2978 GCA_043782305.1 Burkholderiales bacterium | reverse complement strand
GATGCGGTGCGTAGCCGTCAAAAATGTGGCTAATCAGGCCAGTGCCGCGCGTCAGGTTCATGAATTCATTCTGGAAACCGATCAGGCCGCGTGCCGGAATCCGGTATTCCAGGCGGGCACGACCACGACTGTCGTTTTCCATGTTGGTGAGTTCGCCGCGACGCTCGCCGAGCGCCTGCATCACGCCGCCCTGATGACCTTCTTCGAGGTCAACGGTGAGCGCTTCCATCGGCTCGTTCTGCACGCCGTCGATCATTTTGAACAGCACTTCAGGCTTGCCGACCGCCAGTTCGTAGCCTTCGCGACGCATGTTTTCCACGAGGATCGTGAGGTGTAATTCGCCGCGACCGGACACGCGGAACACGTCGGCGTCTTCGGTGTCTTCAACTTTAAGCGCGACGTTTGCGAGCAACTCCTTTTGCAGGCGTTCGCGAATCTGGCGCGAGGTGACGTACTTGCCTTCACGACCGGCTTGCGGCGACGTGTTAACGCAGAAGCTCATGGTCAACGTAGGCTCGTCCACCGCAATTGCGGGCAGGCCTTCGGCTTTTTCCTTGTCGCAAATGGTGTAACCGATGCCCAGATCCTGAATGCCGGTGATCGCTACGATGTCGCCCGCCGTGGCGAATTCCGCCTCGCTGCGGGTCAGGCCTTTAAACGTCAACACCTGATTTACCTTGCACATGCCCTTGTCTTCATCACCAAGGCGCATCGTGTACGACGTGCCGGATTTGATGGTGCCGCGGTGGATACGACCGATGCCGATACGGCCGACGTAGGTGCTGTAATCAAGCGCAGAAATCTGCAATTGCAGCGGCGCGTTGTCGTCCAGTTTCGGTGCGGGGATCTTGCTCAGGATGGTGTCGAACAACGGCTCCATCGAGTCGGTGATTTCGCCCGCTGTGGTGGTTGCCCAACCATTGAGCGCGCTCGCGTAAACCACCGGAAAGTCAAGCTGCTCTTCGGTTGCGCCCAATTTGTCGAAGAGTTCAAATGTCTGGTTAACGACCCAGTCAAGACGCGCACCAGGACGATCCACCTTGTTCACCACAACGATAATTTTGTGACCCAGCGCAAGCGCCTTTTTAGTCACGAAACGCGTTTGTGGCATCGGGCCTTCAACCGCATCAACCAGCAAGAGCGCGCCGTCGACCATCGAGAGCACGCGCTCCACTTCGCCGCCGAAGTCCGCGTGGCCTGGCGTGTCGACGATGTTGATGCGCGAGCCTTTGTAGGTCACCGCACAGTTCTTCGCCAGAATCGTGATGCCGCGTTCGCGCTCGATGTCGTTTGAGTCCATCACGCGCTCACCGACCTGCTCATGCGCAGCGAAGGTGCCGGATTGCTTCAACAGGCAATCGACGAGCGTGGTTTTGCCGTGGTCAACGTGGGCAATGATGGCGATGTTGCGAAGACCGAGGTTTGCGCTGGTGGTTGTCATGTGGAGGCCTGAAACGCCCTAAGACGCGAGAGGCCCGAAGATGGGCAGCGGCAGGGCTTGGAAAGATAACCCTCGATTTTACTGCGCCGCAGCACGATTTGGCCAGAAATGATGTCTTTTGGTTGTGATATAGGCCGCTTGCTCTACGATCAGACGATTCGTCTCAACCCTTCCCTTGCTTATGAAAACGCGACTCTGCGTGCTTGCTGCCCTGTGTATCTCTGCCTTCGCCGCGCCGCAAGCCGCGTTGGCTCAGGCGTGGCCGTCAAAACCCATCCGCCTGATCATCCCGTTTCCGCCCGGTGGCGCGACGGACATCATTGGCCGCACGTTGGCGCAAAAGCTCTCAACCCAACTCGGCCAGACCGTGATCGTGGACAACAAGCCGGGGGCGGGCGGCACGCTGGGTTCGAACGAGGCGGCGAAGGCCGCGCCGCATGGCTACACCCTGCTGCTTGCCACCACGTCAACGCATTCGATTGCGCCATCGCTTTACAAAAATATTCCGTACCCGGTGGAGAAAGATTTCTCGCCGATTTCAGAGGTGGCGACGGCGACCAACGTGCTGATTGTGACGCCAAATTTGCCGGTGACCAACGTGGCTGAGCTTGTTGCCCTGGCGAAATCAAAGCCCGATGCGCTCAATTTCGCCTCCAGCGGCAACGGCACCATCGTGCACCTGCAAAGCGAATTGTTCAAGCTGGTCGCGGGCGTCCAGCTCACGCATGTGCCGTACAAAGGCACGGCGCTGGCGATCCCGGATTTGATCAGCGGGCAGACGCATTTGTTGTTCGATTCGCTGGTTTCTGCGCTGCCACACATCAAGGGCGGCAAGGTGAAGGCGCTGGCGGTGACCTCGGCCAAACGCACGCCGTTGTTGCCGAATGTGCCGACGGTCATTGAGTCCGGTTTGCCGGGCTACGAGGTGAACACCTATTTCGGCCTGTTCGCGCCGCCCGGCACGCCGCGCGAGATCGTGCAGCGGCTGCAACGCGAATCCGCGACGGCCGTGCAGAGCGCCGATGTGAAGGAGCGATTCGCCAGCCAGGGCGCGGAGCCTGTGGGCGGAACGCCGGAAGCGCTGTCGGCGCTGATCAGAACGGAAACTGCGAAATGGAAGCGCGTGATTGAGGCCGGGCAAATCAAGCTGGATTAAGCGCTCAGACTACGTCGAAACGCCAGATTCTTCCAGCATCAGCTTTATCGTGCAGGTAACGTTATTATTGGGCTGGAGCGCATTTTCTGCATAAATCGACTTGCAACGTTTTGCCGCTACAGCCCCTTTGCAGCGGTCTTTTCATGAAAAAGATACCACTGTGCACCGTTAGTGTTGAGCGTTGCCATCGTTCCCCCGCAAACTTCCCATTCGCCATGCCGTTAGCATAAACTTTGTGATTCCAGATCATTGATGGGTTTGAATGCGTTCCAGCCACCGCTTTGCGCTTTCTCGCGCCAATGAGGAAAACGACACTTGCGGCCTGACGCGCGACGGTGTTGGCATCGCCGAGACGTTCGACGGCACCATCCTGGACGAGCA
>JAYWAQ010000731.1:0-2987 GCA_043782305.1 Burkholderiales bacterium | reverse complement strand
TGCGCCTGCAAATTGATCGCGCTGATCGTGGAGAAATTGACCGCTTCCTGAAAAAGTATGCGGGAACTGCGGTCGGCGACCGCATGCGCGTTGATTGGTTGAAGCAGCTTGGCAAAACGGGCGATTGGGATGCATTCACATCGGTATCGAGTGGATTTGAGACCGATGACAGCGAAGTCGCCTGCTACCGAACGGCGATTGCAGGCCGAGGCGAAGCCAAGGACTTGCTGCCCGTGCCTAAAGGCATCTGGGAAGAAAAATTGACCGA
Organism: Burkholderiales bacterium; assembly: GCA_043782305.1. Classification (GTDB taxonomy): domain Bacteria; phylum Pseudomonadota; class Gammaproteobacteria; order Burkholderiales; family Casimicrobiaceae; genus Casimicrobium. The sequence goes on along the minus strand of JAYWAQ010000731.1, from coordinate 2,719 downwards.
GTCGTGTGCCGACGCATTCGCCGCACTGGCGCGGCGCAAGCAGGTGAGCGCTGACGACGCCATCTGGCGTTTCCGAACCGCGGCTGACGGCGGCACATTTCTGGCGGGTTCGCGCGTGGCAGAAGCCCTGCCCGAGGCCGTTGCGCCGGGCGGAGACACTTTGCAGCGTGCGCACGGTTCGCCCGAAGCGTTTCTCGGCGCGGGGCTGGCATGGACTTCGCGCGGGCGACGCGAGGCCGCGCTATACGCGTTGACCAGGCTCGCGCGCAGCGACGTAGCGAAGGCGCGTGCCATCTGGTTTGGAATGCGCAGCAAGTTCACAGAAGAAGAACAGCGCTACGCCGCCGGACAGCTCGCCTATGCCAGCGCGCGACGACTCGACAGTGACGAAGCAATCGCGTGGTTCAAACGCGCGGGCGACGAAGCCGCGATGACGCGACTTGGCGACTGGCAGGCGGCCTGGATCGCGCGAGGCGCATTGCGCATAGGGGCGTGGGCCGAAGTTCTACGCTCGGTGAACGCAATGAGCAACACGAGTAACGGCCAGGGCGATCCCGCATGGCGTTACTGGAAAGCACGTGCGCTGAATGAGCTGTCAGACAAGGCGGGCGCACAGGCGCTCTACGTTGATCTCGCGAAAGAATTTAATTTTTACGGACTGTTGGCAGCAGAGCAAATCAGCGCACCGCTGCCGACTCCGGATGCGCTTAAAGCAGGTGCTGTCAAACTAACCGCCGAGGACGTGAAGCGCTTCGACCAATTGGCCGCTGCGAAGCGCGTGCTCAAACTCTCCGAGCTCGGCCTGCGCGCCGATGCGGCGAAAGAGTGGTACAGCGTGGTGAAGGATTTCAATGATGCGGACTCGTTGATTGCGGCGGAGTGGATGCGCCGCAAAGGCATCTGGGATCGCTCGATCAATACGGCCGAGCGGACGAAAACGCAGCACGATTTTGGGCTGCGTTATCAAATGCCATACGCCGCTGAAATCAAAAAGGCAGCGGCGCAATCCGCGCTCGATCAGGGCCTCGTGTTCGGCCTCATTCGGCAGGAATCGCGCTTCTGGGCGGAGGCTGTTTCGTCAGCAGGCGCCCTCGGTTTGATGCAGGTGATGCCTTCCACCGGCAAGTGGATCGCCACGCAAATGAGGGCGAGCGAATATCGCCCGAGCCAATTGATTGATGTGGGTGTGAACACCGGTTTCGGCACGTTCTATTTGCGCACCGTGCTTGACCAGATGGGCGGCTCGGAGCCGATGGCTGCAGCATCATACAACGCAGGCCCCGGTCGTGCGCGTGCCTGGCGAGCCGAAACGGCACTTGAGGGTGCGATTTATGCTGAATCCATCCCGTTTACCGAGACGCGCGATTACGTCAAAAAAGTGCTCGCGAACGCGGTCTGGTATTCGCATTTGAGCGGCAGCGGTATGACCTCAATCAAGGCACGGCTGGGCATCATTCCGGCAAAAAAGTAACTCATTGACTGACAGAAAAATATGAACATTTTGATCCTCGGCGGCAGCGGTTTCGTCGGCCGCGCCATTTGCAGCAAACTCGTCGCGGCGGGCCACAGCATCACGGTGCCGACGCGCAAACGTGATAATGCCCGGGCGCTGTTTCCGCTGCCGAGCGTTACGGTAGAAGAGGTTGACGCATCCGATCTGGCAGTGCTCACGCGACTGGCCAGCGGCAAGGACGCGGTGATCAATCTGGTTGGCATTTTGAACGGCAATTTTGAGCGCATGCATGTGACGTTCACCGAAACCGCCCTCGCCGCGTGCAAGGCCGCTGGCGTAGCGCGTTACCTGCATATGAGCGCTTTGGGCGCGTCGTCCGATGGCCCGAGTGAATATCAAAAATCGAAAGCAAAAGCTGAGGTTGCTGTGCGCGCCAGCGGTCTCGACTTCACGATCTTTGCGCCGTCGGTGATCTTTGGTCGCGGTGATTCCTTCCTCAACAAATTTGCACAGATGGTGAGCCTGTTGCCGCCGTTCGTGCCGATGGCACTGCCCGGCGCGTCAGCAAAGTTTCAACCGGTGTCAGTGGACGATGTGGCTCGCGCATTTGTCGCTGCTATCGACAATGAAGAATCCTACGGTCAGCGCTATGAACTTGTGGGGCCGAAGGTCTATACGCTGAAAGAACTCGTCGCTTACGTGATGCTGCTTGCGCACGACAAGCACATGATCATTGGCTTGCCGGGCTTCGTCACATCGATGCTCGCAGGCGTGTTGCAGTTCGTGCCAACGCAACCGTTGACGCCGGACAATGTGAAATCGATGTCCGTCGACAACATTTCCGCTGCGTCCTTCCCGGCGTTTGCAGGCACCGCCACGGCCCTGGAAGATGTTGCACCAACGTATCTGGGTCGCGCCGCCATCGTTGACGAATTTGCGTTGGCGCGTGAGCGGGCTGGGCATTGATTTCGGGATGTGATGTTGAATCAGCTTTTGCAGAAAAGCGCTACTTTACAGGGGCTAGACGTATAAATCAGTATAAGTCGACAGTCTGCCATTATCGCTTCCAGCCCCAATGAAATAAACGTTTAACGCAAAAGCTGTATCTCAAAAATGTCTGCTCTCGACCCTGATCTCGCCCGCTATTTCGCCGATCTCGGCAGCCAGTTTTCGCCACTGCCCGCCGACCCGACGCCACTAGAGCGACGCGCCCGTTACTGGACGCTATGCGGGCTTGGCAAAACGCCGCTACCGGGCAACGTGACG
>JAYWAQ010000730.1:0-2994 GCA_043782305.1 Burkholderiales bacterium | reverse complement strand
AGATTTTCGAGATGATCCTCGCAACTGCGTCCGGCAAGGCGAGCAAGAGCGAGCGCTGGGGCTATGGCGCGGACGAATTCGTGCCCTGGTACATCGGCGCGGTGATGTAGTGGCCGACCCCGGCGGTGGCAACACCGATTCAAACAGCGGCGCGGACGCAAATCGGGCCCGGCCCAGTCTTTATCGCAAAGAGGCGATCGCTCATCAGCGTGAGCGCGCCTGGGGTGAACTGGTCGTTTCGACGCCTCGCGCTGCGCGCTGGTTTGGATGGGTTGGCGTGTTACTCGCCGTCGTCTTCATTTCATTTCTCGCCACCGCGCAGTACACGCGGAAAGCCCGTGCGCCTGCAGTTCTTGCTTACGCGAATGATCCCGTGCTGCTGTCAGCCAACGAAGCTGGAACCGTCGTAAGCATCGACGTGAAAAGCGGTGATCGCGTGAAAGCGGGGCAGCGCCTCGCGACGATTTCCACCGAGCGCACTGCCGGAGGTGAGGCCGTATTTGCCGCAGGCGCAAAGGACGCGGAAGCCCGGCGGGCAGCCATCGCTGGCGAACGCAAACAGGCACAGGCGCTGATCAACGCACAGCAAACACAGCTCACCGCCCGCATCAGCGCGCTCACCGCTGAGGACACGCAACTGGGCCGCGAGATCGATGCGCAGGCGGATCGTGTGACGCAACTCAAAGTGCAGGTCGAGCGCTATCGCCAGCTCGCGCGGGACAAATTTGCACCGGAGCTACAGGTGCAGCAAAAGCAGGACGACCTTGCCGAGCAGGCGGTCAAGCTCGAATCGCTCAAACGCACGCGCGCGGGCATTCAGCGTGACATTGCGATTGCCCGCACCGAGCTGCCGACTCTGCGCGCGACAATGGAAGGCAAGCTTGCGTTACTGTTGCGTGACGAGGCTACGCTCGTTCAATCCTCTCGCGAGAATCTCGCGCGTCGCGCCTATGAAGTCACCGCCGCGAGCGACGGTACGGTTGAGCGCGTGATCGCGCTCGCTGGGCAGTCAGTCATCATCGGAGCGCCACTGATGCAAGTGCAAACCGGGCCGCGTGTGTTGATGGCGGACATCTATGTGCCAACTCGCTCGGCAGGCTTTCTACGTGTGGGTCAAACTGTTCGCCTTGCCATTGACGCATTTCCGATGGAGCGTTTCGGTCACGCCACGGCAACCGTCAATGACGTGGGCCGTAGCGTGATCGCGCCGGGCGATTCGCTGCTTCCCGCGTCAGTCAAGGAACCCGTGTTTCGCGTGCGCGCCACATTGGCATCACCGGTGATTACCGCTTACGGCGAAACCTACCCACTTAAAAGCGGACTCAGCGCGCAGGCCGACATTGCGCTCGATGAACGGCCACTGTATCGATGGGTGATTGAACCGGTGTTGCGATTGCGGGGACGGCTATGAGCAATCCACAACCCGGTCTCAGCAAACTCAATTTTTTCCGTCGCAGCGTGCCGCTCATCATGCAGACGGAAGCAGCCGAATGCGGCCTCGCCTGTTTAACGATGATCGCTGGCTATCACGGCATCGAAACCGATTTGCAGTCGATGCGACGCGATCATTCGGTATCGCTCAAAGGCTCCACGCTCAAGAGCTTGATCGATATTGCCGACAGCATGAATCTTGCCGCACGTCCACTGCGCGTTGAGTTGCCCGCGCTCGCACAGGTGCGTTTGCCCGCCATCGCGCATGTGGACTTCAATCACTTTGTCGTGATCACTAGCGTCGCAAAAGATTCTGTCACGCTTCACGACCCGGCGCGCGGCGCACGCACGGTGCCGTTCGCCGATTTCTCGAAACACTTCACCGGCATCGTGCTGGAGCTGACGCCGACGCCGAGTTTCAGTAAACGAAAGAGTGTCGAACGCTTTTCAATCTGGTCAATCATCGGCAGTGCGCGCGGCTTTCGCGGCGCGCTGTTTCGGCTTGTCGCACTGGCGCTGGCGTTCGAAGTGTTCGCGCTCGCCATGCCGTGGCTTACGCAGCTCACGGTGGACGAAGTCATCGTTTCCGCTGATCGTGATTTGATGACGGTGCTTGCGCTCGGTTTCGCGTTGTTGATTCTGATCCAGACCGCGATTTCTGCGCTGCGCGGCTGGTTGCTCCTGCATCTGACGAGTACGCTGTCGCTGCAAGTTTTGACGCAACTCTTCTCGCACTTGCTGCGCTTGCCGCTGGCGTTTTTCGAGAAGCGTCACGTCGGCGACTTGCTGTCGCGCTTCGCGTCGATGGACGCGATTCAGCGAACGCTGACCGGTAGTTCGCTCGAAGTGCTGATCGATGGCGTGCTGGCGATCAGCATGTTCATCGTCATGGCGATTTACAGCGTGCAGCTCACGCTGGTCGTGCTCGCTGTGGCTGTGATTTACGCGCTGCTCCGCTGGGCCTTGTTCCGCCCCATGCGTGAGGCGGTAAACGAACAGCTGATCTTCGCCGCCCAGCAGCAAACGCATTTCATCGAAAGCCTGCGCGGCATGCAGGCGATCAAGCTTCACATGGGCGAAGCCGACCGCCTGTCGCGCTGGCAAAACGCTGTGGTCGACACGGTGAATGCCAGCATTCGCGCGCAAAGCCTCACGCTCACATACAAGACCGCGAGCTTCGCCCTGTTCGGGCTGGAGAACGTTTTGATCGTCTGGCTAGGGGCGCGGGAGGTCATATCTGGCGGCTTCAGCGTCGGCATGTTGCTCGCCTTCATTGCTTACAAAATGGTGTTCGTGACGCGTTTGTCCAACCTGATCGACAAGTTCACCGAGTTCAAATTGCTCGACCTGCACGCCGAACGCGTAGCCGACGTCGCGCTGGCTGGTATCGAAGCCAGAGGTCAGGCACCCGCGCCCGACTTGTCGAAAGCGACATGGGTGATCGAAAACCTCGGTTTTCGCTATGGCCCGCATGACCCGTTTATCTTCAGAAACGTGAGCTTCACCGTTGAACCGCGGGATAGCGTGGCGCTGACGGGCCGTTCTGGAGCGGGAAAGACGACA
>JAYWAQ010000729.1:0-2995 GCA_043782305.1 Burkholderiales bacterium | reverse complement strand
AGACCCATGCGCCAAGACGCAGATAGCCTTTGAGCAATGGCGGCGGCGACGGCCGCGCGCCCATCGGGTCACCTAACGATTGCAGGCCGCGAATCGGCTCGACGCGGAAGTCCACCGGTGCCAGATGTTTTGACATCAGCTCCGCACGCAGCGCGCCGAGATTGAGCGAGCCGCTGTCGAGCGGAACGCTAGCGCAACCCGCGAGATACTTGACGTTGTTCTCCCGGACGTACGCGCCAAGGCCTGACCATAGTCTCGCCAGTGCGCCCGTGCTGCGATACGCTGGATGAATGCAGGCGCGGCCCACTTCAAAAATCTCGTGCGCGATCGGCTTCAACGCATCAATGCGAAACTCGGCTTCGGAGTACATGCGCTTCACCGTGCGAGCGCCCCATGGCGACAGAATGCGATAGGTGCCAACGACTTTGTCGAGCGTTTCATCAACAACAATCAAGTGCTCGCACGCCGCGTCAAACATATCAACATCGCGTCCGTCGTGACGTTGCAAGTCGGCACCCATCTCTTCGCAAAAGACCTTATATCGCAAGCGCTGCGCCGCGATCACGTCGGACGCGCAACTGGCGAGACGAACGCTTAGCTGTGGCTCGATTGCAGCATGGGTTCTGACGACGGCAACGGTGGTGTGGCTTGCGGGGCTAGCTTCGATTTGCATGCGTGCGACTCCATGGGATGACGCATGCAATGTAGAAATTCAAGATGACATCGACGTGACCGAATCGCGACGCCTGTGTGACATACAGCGTGCGGCAACTGTCATCAGCACGTCATATGCGCATCCAAAAATCGCGTTTGGCTTATCGCTTAACGCGGTGAACGACGCGCGCACATAGTCGCGTGGAGCGCACAGCTCGAGCGATCATCAACTTGATTGATGAAGCGGGACGGGAGGCAACGTAGCCCCTGTTCTCGCGGGCCTCCCCCTGTTTCGTTGTTTCTGCGCGTGCAGAAATCCGGATGTAGCGTACGCCTCCAAATTGTCGCGGGGCGACGGGAGTGGCGTGCATAAATTACCGGGAAACGTCCAGTGGTCTACGCGCGCAATCCGAGCGTCAAAGCCACGCCAAACTTCGCCCAGCGGGCAGTTTCTTCGTCGAGCAACGCTGCCGTGAGCGGTTTCCTGCTGAGCCAGCTTCCGTCGAGCTGCAACAGGAATGAGTCACCTTGAGCGCGAAGGCTGGCCGTCGGTACATCGCTGACGCGCCCGTGACAAAACAGTGCCGCCAGTCGCAGGCAAACGATTCGTTTCAGCAACGCGGACGACAACGCATCGCGATTTAGTTTTTTAAGGGTTCCGGTGTGCCCCAGCACCAGTGTCGCGAACATACTGCGCTCTTGCTCCGAAAAGCCATACAAGTCCGAATGTTCAATGACATACGCCGAATGCCGGTGATAGTCCTCATGCGCAATCGCCATGCCGATTTCGTGAACGGCCGCTGCCCAGGATAACTGCGGATCAGGCGCAGGCTGGGCAACACCTGCCCACAACGTTTGCGCGAGTGTTTCCACCCGCATCGCCTGCTCCAGATCTGCGCCGTATCGATTCTGCAAGCGCAACACGGTGATGGATCGTGGATCGGTGTTGGACGGCTCGTCCGATCGATGCAGAAGGTCATAGAGCACGCCCAGACGCAGCGCGCCCTCGGCGGGCTCAATCGCGTGAACGTGCAACTCCTGCATGAGCCCCAGCAATATCGCCAGACCACCCGGCAATACCGGTGCCCGACTTGATTTAAGCGCCGCCAGCTCAAGACGATTCACCTGCCCCGCATCTATCATCGCGCTCTTTAGTTTCAATAGCGCGTCGACGGTAATTGCGCTACCGAAATTATTCTCAGTCACGATTTCATGCAGTGCGCGTATCGTTCCCGACGAGCCGTACGCCACGGGCCAGCCTTGTTTGTAGCGCTTTTGCAGCACCTCAACGCGCGTGCGCACAAACACCTCGGCCTTGCGGAAAGCTGCCGCTGTCACCGTCGCGCCGGGAAAAAAATTCTGCGACAAAGTGACTGCGCCCAGAGGGAATGACTCCGTCAATTCCGGTTCATAACGCTGGCCCACAATGAACTCGGTTGAGCCGCCGCCGATGTCCACAATCAGCCGCTCCTGATCGCTCCACGGCAAAGTGTGAGCACAGCCCAGATAGATCAGCCGGGCCTCTTCCTGGCCCGAAATCACGTCAATACTTACGCCGAGCGCCTCTTCGGATGCCTTGAGCAACGCAGCCCGATTCTTCGCCACGCGATAGGTACTCGTGGCGACCGCGCGCACACGATCACGCGGGATCGTGCCCAGCCGTTCGCGAAAGCGCGCGAGCGCGACGCAGGCTTCCGCCAGCTTCTCTTCGGCCACTTCGTTCGAGTCACTGAGCCCGCCCGCCAGACGCACACCTTCGCGATACGTGCTGATGGGCACGACCTGCCCGCCGTCTTCTTTAGCGATCAAAAGCCGAAAACTGTTCGACCCCAAATCTACCGCCGCCAACGGCTCGTTCCCACCCTGTCTGCGCGCCGTCATACTGTTGCTTCGCTGCTTTTAGCTGGCCAAAAGGTAGAGCATATTGCAGTACTGTGACATGGGGGTGACTTGCCGCGTCGGGCGTTGGCTTCTGTCGGCGACTAAAACCGCTGGTGGAGTGAGCGCGTACTGGATTAAAGGAAAAAATTTATGACCTGTCTCGATATTGACATACCCGCCCAGTACGCTCGGCCAACGATTTAATCTGGAGAATCTATGTGGATCGCCCTTTCGCTGTTTAGTGTTGGCGGACTCGTTGTGGCGGCCACCAGCTTTATAGTGATCGGTCATCGAAAACTCGATGCCGTGCTCGCAAGCTTTGGCTGCGGAATCGCGCACGACTGAGCGCGCTAGCAACTTCTGCCGGAAAGCACCACTGTACCGGGGCTGGATGCCGGAAACAAGGATTGTCGAGAAGCGGTGATTTACACGCCTAGCTCATAGACAACAAAGGCTTTCG
>JAYWAQ010000728.1:0-2998 GCA_043782305.1 Burkholderiales bacterium | reverse complement strand
TGCTTGTTGTATCCGATTTTGCGCAGGCAACCAAAGCGGACCTTGACGCTGATACGCGATTCGCGATTGCAAATGACGCAACGTGCGCCGGAATGGTCGCGTGGATACGTATTCGCCTGGCCGACGAATGGCTAGGCACGGGACCATTGGATCCAAGCGTGCACTGGACGCCACAGCTGATGCTGGTAGACCCTCAAATTCCCGTGCGCGCAGGCGAGCAGCTTCGTTTTCATCTCAAGCGGCCCGGCCACGGCGACTGGACCTGGACGTTGCAAGGGGACGCTGGTCAGCGGCGACAGTCTACTTTTTTGTCAGAGGTGCTCCCACTTAAAGAGTTGCGAAAACTCGCTCCGGACCACGCCGCGATTCTCAGTGAACGCGGCCGCGCGATGCATGACCTACTCGGAAAAATGAATGGCGGTACGCGGAGCGATCAAATCGCCGCTTACTTGCATGCGACCTATCCGCGCCAGTTTGCAGACAAGTCGGCAGCCCTTGCGTTCGTGCGCGAGACGGCACGCCGATACTCGCAATGACCGGCTAACGGAGTCTAGCGAGCAAATGAGCGCCATCGCCGCAATACTGCGTTTTCATGGTGAGCCTGTACGGGAAGGCGAAATCGAACGTGTCATGGGCGCGATGAAAGGGCGCAGCCCCGACGGCGCATCGATTTGGCGAGAAGGATGCATGGCGCTCGGTCACGGCATGCTGCACGCCACCCCGGAATCGCTTGAGGAAAAGCAGCCACTTGCGACGACTGATGGCCGCTTTCGCTTGATTTGGGATGGCCGCCTCGACAATCGGGACGAGTTGCGACATGAACTTTCTCTGCACCGGGTGTTGTTGCGCGACAACACCGACGCCGAAATCGTTCTTCAGCTATTTCTCGTTTGCGGCGACCGCACGCCCGAGCGCTTGCTCGGTGATTTCGCCTTTGCCGTGTGGGACAGGGTCGAGCAACGCCTTTTCTGCGCCCGCGATCACATCGGTGCCAGACCGTTCTACTACACGCTCAATGACGGCGGCTTTGCGCTCGCATCCGAAGATGAGGCGATGCTTTGCCTTCCAGAAGTATCAGCGGAACCCAATCTGGATCGCGTGGCGTACGCAGTAAACGGGGCTTTTGGTGCGTTCGACTGGGCGCATTCCTGGCTTCGGGATATTCGCATCCTGATGCCGGGGCAATGGCTCGCGATCAACCGTGATCGGCGGCTGCGGCTGATGACATATTGGCAGCTGTCCGTTCGCGACGCGTCGGAGCGCGCCATCGACGTAGAAGGTCTACGGCGTGAGTTTCGTGAGGTGTTCGAAATGGCCGTCCGCGACCGACTCCGGGTGAACGGGCGGGTTGCGGCCATGATGAGCGGCGGCATGGATTCTGCGAGCGTATGTTCCATGGCGACGCGCTTGCTTATCAAGAACGCACGGCCTCTGTTGCGCACCTACTCGGCGGTTGAAGATGACGCGGCAGCATGCGTAGAGTCGCGAAGTATCTTGCGGATGATTGATCGTCTAGGCACCGAAGCGGAAATTTTACGTATGCCTTCGTTCAGTGGCCTCGCGACACCAGAAGACCTTGAGCGCATTGCAGCGGATTACGCGCATCCCGTTGACGATTCGATCTTGCTCATTGCCATAATGTGCTTGGGAGCCGCAAGGGCCGGGGATCGCGTTCTGCTGCACGGCGCAAGTGGCGATTTGGCTACTTACACGCCGCTGTTTTACCTGAACCAAGTACGTCGCGACCTTGGATGGCGCGCTGCAGCGCGGGAGCTTAAGCTTAGCGCGGCGCATCACGCGTATTTATCGGGTGTGACTTCGCCCCAAATTTTGCTTCGCAACGTTTATCACGAGATCGTTCCCTCTGCACTCCGGCGAATGCGGCAGCGGATTCGCGATCTGGTGAGCCGCCCACGCGATCCTTGGGCAGCACTTGACGAGGCCTTTGTGGCTTCCCGTTTGCTAAGGCTGCGCCAGGAGCAGTACACGGCATTTCAGGAGAAGTTTTCGTCCCGAGGTTCTACGTATGAGCACTGGAGCACGATGTTTCCGACGGGTATTTTGCGTGGACTGGAAGGATACGAGCGCGTGGCCGGACATTTTGGTGTTGAAATGCGTGATCCTTGGGCGGACAGACGAGTGCTTGAGCTAATGCTTCGCGTGCCGGTAACGCTAAAGACTCGGGACGGATGGACTAAACATTTCGTTCGCGACGAGTTTCAGGCAGATGTCGGCGGGGAGGTCGTTTGGCGAACCGACAAAACTCACCTCGGCTGGCGTTTTTCCCAATGGAGGAAGTACGAATTGGTGAACAAAGGCGCTGTAGTCGAATGCATGTTGCCTTTGGCGCGTTTCTCGCTTGCCATTAATGAGCGGGCGGCGAATATTGGCGCGATCGAGGCGTGGGTCACGAGAGTGCTAGGACTGAAGCGATCGCCCGAGTGAGAAATAGTTGAAACAGATCAACGTAATACTTATACTAGCGCAAGAACCGAAGCTTGTAATCTGTGTGCATCACAGTTTCGAAACTATTAATAATCGAGGGTAGTACGTATGCAAACTTTATTGTCATCTAATATCGAGAGCGTTGTTTCTCACCGGAAGCGTTACGTATCGCCCTCGCTTACCTCATTCGGCTTGATCGCCGATCTAACTCTAGCGGGCACAGGCTCGGTAAATGAAGCCGCTATCGGGGGGGGCAACAATATGTGTGCTCCTGGGGCGCTACCAACCCAAAACATGGCGTGTGTTTGACGCGCATAGCTTTGCGCGTGTGGTGCCGCGAAAGGCGGCTTTTGTAAGTCGCGCAATTGGGCATACTAACGTTTCCTTCTAGTGCAGCATTGAAGAGTTCTGGTGTACTCCACCTCGACAGCTTCTGTTTTGCGTTGACGTCAATTTACAGACTGTGGACTCGCGTCCTTCGATAGTCTCTTGCTCCCACCCGTCGTGATGAAGCCGGTTCGGCTGCAAACTTTCATCCATTTTGCTCCCTACA
>JAYWAQ010000727.1:0-3002 GCA_043782305.1 Burkholderiales bacterium | reverse complement strand
CGATGGATGGCGTGCTGGTGCTCGGCGCTTGTGACAAGAACATGCCGGGCGGCATGATCGCCATGTGCCGCATGAACATTCCGTCGATTTATTGCTACGGCGGAACCATCAAGCCGGGCAACTGGAAGGGTCAAGCACTGACCATCGTGTCGCCGTTTGAGGCGGTCGGCAAGATGGCTGCGGGCACCATTAGCCAAGAAGATTTTGACGGGATAGAAAAAAACGCCTGCCCGACGCATGGTGCCTGCGGCGGCATGTACACGGCCAACACCATGTCGTCGTCGTTTGAGGCGCTGGGCATGAGTTTGCTGGGCTCCAGCTCGATGGCCAACCCCGATCAAGAGAAGTCAGACAGTGTCGCCAAGTCGGCAGAAGTATTGCTCGAAGCCATCAAAAACGATCTCAAACCGCTCGACATCATCACCAAAAAATCCATCGAAAACGCAGTCGCGGTGATCATGGCAACCGGCGGCTCGACCAACGCTGTGCTGCACTTTTTGGCGATCACCCACGCAGCCGACATCGACTGGACGATTGATGACTTCGAGCGCATGCGCAAAAAGGTGCCCGTGCTGTGCGACTTGAAGCCGTCGGGCCAATATGTGATGACCGACCTGCATGCCGTGGGTGGCGTGCCGCAGGTGATGAAGATGTTGCTCAACAAGGGCTTGCTGCATGGCGACTGCATGACCATCACCGGCAAGACGATGGCCGAAGAGCTCGCCAACGTGCCCGATCTGCCCGCAAAAACGCAGGACGTGATTCGTCAGCCGGACAACCCGATGTACGAGCAAGGCCACCTCGCCATCCTCAAAGGCAATCTCTCACCCGAAGGTTGCGTGGCCAAAATCACCGGCCTTAAAAACCCGGTGCTCACCGGCCCGGCTCGCGTGTTCAACAGCGAGCCCGAATGCATGGACGCCATCATGTCCAACAAGATCAACCACGGCGACGTGCTGGTGCTGCGCTATGAGGGCCCCAAAGGCGGCCCCGGCATGCGCGAAATGTTGGCACCCACCAGCGCCATCATCGGCAAGGGCATGGGCGAAACCGTGGCGCTGATTACCGATGGTCGTTTCAGCGGCGGCACGTGGGGCATGGTGGTCGGGCACATCGCGCCGGAAGCGCAGGTCGGCGGGCTGTTGGCGATTGTTGAAGAAGGCGATTCGATCACGGTTGACGCGCATAAATTGCTGCTGCAATTGAACGTAGATGAGGCAACGATTGCGAAGCGCATGGCTAAATGGGTGGCCCCACCGATGAAATATAAAAAGGGCGTGATGTACAAATTTGCGCTGCTGGCTTCAAGTGCCAGTAAAGGGGCGGTGACCGATGCTTAAGTTTTTTTCAACCTTCACGGTCGGCGCGCTGTTGTTCGCGTGCGTGGCGGTGCCGAGCTACGCCGCCACCGACATCAAATTGGTTAACCCCAGTTTCGAAGAGCCCGCCAATGGCGCGCGAACGCCGGGGTGGTTTGGCACGCAACATTATGGGCCGAACCGCGAGCGCGATTACGAATGGTCAGTTGACACCGATGTTGCGTCCGACGGCAAAGCAAGCTATCGCATTCGTCGTAAAAACCCGCAAGTATTTGGCATGATCGCTCAAAATGTTGTGATCGAATCTCACGCCGGTAAAACGCTCGAAGTCTCAGCGATGATGAAGGCAGACGACGTGGGCCCAGAAGGCTGGTTGCTGGTGGTCAACGTTGAAAACAGAAATGCGCTTTTGGAGCAAGTGCGCAGCGCACCGGCCACCGGTAAGCACGACTTTAAGCGCTACAGTGTGCGCTTCAAACTACCCGCTGACGCGTACGAGCTCAAAATTGGCGTGATGCTGCTTGACGCGGGCACTGGCTGGGTGGATGACGTGAAGCTGACCGTGATTGACTGAACGTGAACGCAGCACTGAATCATTGTGCATCGGCGCGGTCAACAGCAGGTGCCCTCAGCCGTTATGGATTTATGAATCGCCTTTTATCGCCCCGCCTTCTGTTTACTTTTGCGCTCAGCGCTGCCGCCACGGCTGCTTTTGCCATTGACGGCATTCCGCTTGAACAGCTGCGGCCCGGCCTGTGGAAAGTGGAGCGCAAGATCGAAAAACTCGATCTGTCGCCAGTCGAATACGAAACGCGCAATAGCGAATATTGCGCGAGCCCGAAAAAGGAATTGTCACGCACCATGAACGTGGCGAGCCTGTTGTGCAAGACCAGCGTAACCACGCTTGCCGAAAATAAATTTCAGATGCTCGCGCGCTGCAATCTGCCGGGCATTTCAGGCACCAACACCACGACCATCACCATTGTGAGTGCCGACCAATACAGCGCCGAGGTCGATACCATCGGCACCAAGTTTGGCGAAAAGCAGCATCGCAAAGAGCAGATTTCTGCGCTGCGCGCGGGCGATTGCAAACCCTAGCGCGGCGGGCGAAATCACGCCGCACTACAGCCACATACGGGGACTACACTCACCCGTATGAAAGCCACCAAAATAGTTGCCACGCTCGGGCCTGCGAGCGATACCGTTGACATTATTGCGGCCATGATCGAGGCCGGATGCGATGTGTTCCGACTGAATTTTTCTCACGGCACGGCCGAGGATCACCTCGCACGAGCGCTGCGCGTGCGCGAAGCCTCCGCGCGGGCGGGGCGCGAGGTCGCGATCATGGGCGACCTGCAAGGCCCGAAGATTCGCGTCGGCAAATTTGACGGCGGCAAGGCGTGGCTGGAAGCGGGCCAGCCCTTCCTGCTCGACGCTGCGCTCGACAACAAAGCCCCGGTGTCCAACGCCCAACAAGCAAGCCTCGACTACAAAGAATTGCCGCGAGACGTGGTCGCGGGCGACACACTGCTGCTGGCCGACGGGCTGATTCAACTGAAAGTGGATCGCGTTGCCGGAGACAAAGTTTTCACCACTGTTGAGCTCGGCGGCGAGCTTTCCAACAACAAAGGTATCAACCGCTTGGGCGGTGGCTTGACCGCGCAAGCCCTCACGGCAAAAGAC
>JAYWAQ010000726.1:0-3014 GCA_043782305.1 Burkholderiales bacterium | reverse complement strand
GCGGCCTCGGCCATCACCTGCGGATCATTGCCGGCGATCTGCACGGCAATCGGCGCGTCTTCACCGTCGTGATTCATGCGATGCATGGACTTCGGTGTCTGCCAGAACTCGGGCTTCGACGCCACCATCTCGCTCACCGCATAACCCGCACCGAACTGACGACACAATTTGCGGAACGGACGATCAGTTACTCCAGCCATCGGCGCGATCACGAGCCGATTTTTGAGGGAATAAGGGCCGATGCGCAGCATAAGTGTGCAGAAAAAATCCGGGAAGGGGAATTGGGTTGAGCCGAGATTATAGCGACAGCAATGCCTGAAATTTAGGCACGAAATTTCAGAAAAATGATTGACAAATCTGATTGCAACAACATCGTACTTTTGCCGATTCGAGTCGTACAACGCATCAAAATTGAACGGCTACGTGGAGCGCCCACAGTCGCTACCGATCACTGTGTGACCATGGCCCGACCTTCGCAAGTTGATAAGTTTGCGCTCTGTCACTAATCTCGGAAGTGTGTTCCTGGCTAGCAGGCAATCTGGCGTCAGCGCGATTCTTCTGGGGTTTATGTTGTGACTTGTTGACTGCGCAGCGCGACCGAAGTCGGGTGGGCACAGCCATGCAACTTTAGCCCGAAAGCCTTACTGCAAAAGGGTTGATTTGACAAATGGTGCATTATCGACTTTATGCGATTATTAGCTTTAGCTCTTTATTCAAAGGGATTTCACGAAAAAGCTGATGACTGTATACGACTCGCTTGAAGGTGGTAATCGTGCGTCCAGAAACCCACCGGAAGCGGCAAAGCGAGACAGGTTACGCGCGTGTTCATGGTCGATTCAAACACGATCAAAAGCCCTGCTCTAAGTCACTTGCTAGCATTTCAGCTTTCCCGCTGATCGTAATGTTCGCAACGCAGCACATTGGCATGACGAACGCGAGGGATTGTTCAGCTTGTTTCTATGCAAAATGCCGACGACTTTGATGCTTCGTATTGATCTTCCCCCAGCTCCCGACGACGCCCGACTTGATCTGGTGATTGATTGGTTGACGACTTCGCGCGCTCCAGATGCGAGCGAGTGGGATCGCATCGCGCGCGCATCGGAGGACGCCAGTTTTCGCCGCTATTTTCGCGTTACGTCGGTGTCGGGAGCGACGGCGATCGTGATGGACGCACCGCCACCGCAGGAAGATGTGCGACCGTTTGTGAACATGACGCACTTGCTGGCAAGTAGTGGCGTGCAGTTGCCGCAGGGTGGCGTGCAGTCGCCGCAGGGTGGCGTGCATGTGCCCGAGCTTTTTGCGTCCGACGAGGGACGCGGTTTTTTGCTGCTCGGAGACATGGGTGGCACGACGTATTTGTCCGAGCTTCAGACGGCGAATGCCGACCGTCGAGATCTATTGTTTGCCGACGCAATCGCGACGCTCGTACAGTTGCAGCGTATCGATCCCAGCCACGCGTCCGCGCCTCTGCCGCATTACGACGCCGCGCTCCTCCGTCGCGAGATCACGCTGTTTCCCGATTGGTATCTGGATCGGCATTGCAACGCGGCGCTCAGCGACGATGAAAAGAATGCATTGGAGCGTGTTTACGCCACGTTGATCGCAAGCGCGCTGGCGCAGCCGACGGTGCTCGTGCATCGCGATTACATGCCGCGCAATTTGATGGTGACTTCCGAGCGTAATCCCGGCGTGCTGGATTATCAGGATGCGGTGATTGGGCCGATCACGTATGACGTGGCTTCGCTCATGCGCGACGCGTTTTTGAGTTGGGAAGAGCCGCAGGTGATCGACTGGGTCGTGCGCTATTGGGATCAGGCAAAAAAAGCGGGATTGCCCGTGCGCGCGGATTTCTCCGAGTTTTATCGTGAGATGGAATGGATGGGCTTACAGCGCCACCTGAAAGTGATGGGCATTTTTTCGCGTATCAATTACCGCGACGGCAAGCCAAAATATCTGGCGGACACGCCGAGATTTGTGGCGTACGTTCGCCATGTTGCCAAGCGCTATCAGGCGTTTGCACCGCTGCTGCGACTGTTTGATCGGCTCGAAGGCAATGCGGCGAAAGTGGGCTATACGTTTTGAATACGGTCCCGGACGCGATGATTTTGGCTGCTGGTCGCGGTGAGCGCATGCGACCGTTGACCGACACGCTCTGCAAACCGCTCGTGCCCGTGCGGGGCGCACCGCTGATCGAATATCACATCAAGAAACTCGTCGCGATTGGCGTGCGGCGGATCGTGATTAACGTGAGTTATCTCGCCGGGCAATTAATGCAAACGCTGGGCTCGGGCGAGCGGTTCGGTTGCGAGCTCGTTTACTCCGTCGAGCACGAACCACTGGAGTCTGGCGGCGGGGTGGCGACGGCCAGTGAACACTTTCGAGGCAAAGCCGTTATCCTCGTCAGCGCTGATATTTACAGTGATTTTGACTATGCGCAGCTCCTGCCGCACGTGGACGCTATTGAAAACGGTGCTTCCAGCGCCCATTTCGTACTCGTCAAGCCAACGGCGGGCGAGCCGGGCGGCGAATTTGCACTCGATGCCCACGGTCGAGTGCATTCCGGGCAACTACGCCTGACGCTCGCTAATATTGCTGTGTTGGCGACGGACCCTTGTCGTACGTGGCCGCGCGGCGAACGCTTCAAGCTGTTGCCGCACTATCAACAGTGGGTAGACGGCGGCGCTGTAACCGGTGCGCTGTTTTCCGGGCTATGGCGGAACGTGACGACGGCCGCTGATGTCGAAATACTTAACCTGTCCCAAAAATTGTAGTTTTTTATGATGAACCCACTGCTCGATTTTTCTGCCTTGCCCCGATTTTCCGAGATCAAACCGGAGCACGTCAATCCAGCCGTTGAGCAATTAATTTCAGAGGCACGTGCCGCCATCATCCAGATTGAAAAGTCAGAATCCGTATCGTGGCAAACCATCGTCGAGCCGCTGCAGGACGCAACAGAAAGACTGGGCCGTGCCTGGGGCGCTGTGGCGCACCTGAACGCCGTGATCAGCAGCCCC
>JAYWAQ010000725.1:0-3019 GCA_043782305.1 Burkholderiales bacterium | reverse complement strand
TTTAAATAGTTGTTAAAAATCAGTCACTTACAACGCTCGCCAGCGTCTGAAACCAATGTCGCCCAAGGGCAGACACATGAAAACCTACTTCGCTGCGGCACAAATCCGCCACACGTAGTTCATCGCGTCCATCGTATGCAACGCGATCGGGCGTTGGCAAAGTTGGCGCTAGAAAGATAACGACGCTAGGGCGCAAACGAACTTCGTCTGACCGCTGCTGGCTGATGAATCGCGAGCGTTAAAAACCGGGTTCCCGGTTATGGGACCTATCAGGAATTCAGTTTGTGAAAGACCTCCATTGTAGTGATCTTTTGAGTCGAAGTAAGACACAGAAGCGTCTCAGTTGGAGCAGGTCGATACATGCGTTCTAGATGAATTGTCGCGTTGGTGTTTGCGATGAGCCAGGCGGAGCCCCGCCGTCGACAAGTCGCAGCAGCTACGCAACGCCGCAAAGGTCGTCGTCAGTCTTGCCGCGCTGATTTCGCCTGTTTCCAGTAACCACCTTCGATGCCATTTTGATCATGACGAACACAGCGTAAGGTCGTGCACACTTTCAGCATCCATGTCGACGTCGAACGACATCAATCGCGCGATCTCGCGGCCCTCCAGAGCTGCTGCGACGTCTTGCATCGCCAATGCACGGCAGCGCGCCTCGTTCGGCTGACGCTCACCGCGCTGTTTGCGCACGCTGTCGGCCCATCCAAGAAGTCTGGCGGCATTGGTGACTCGGCCCTCGCGTGCGGCCAACAGCGCGTACACGTCACCAACGCCGCGCAACCAATTCCACTGCAGTGCGCGCATCTCGGCGAAAGCCTCAGTCAGCGCCTGGCGTGCCCGCGCTGCATTGCCCTGCTGCAGGAGCGCGTTGGCTAGATTTGCGAGAGCCAGCGGGAGCTGTGCATGTCTCCGACGGCGACGCGATAATGATGTGAGCTCCAGGCCACGTTGCACAGCCTCGTCAATCTCAACGGTGAGTAGTACGTGGTCTGCTAGGTTCGCAAGCACAACCATCGTCAAGCGATCTGCGCCCGACTGCACCACCAGGGGCAGCGCCGCTTCTAGCGCACCTCGTTTCTCGGAAAGCCTGTTGCCGATGCGAGCGATCTTTGATCGAGAAATCCAGATCAAGGCGCGCAGGGCAGGTGGCCAACTCTCATCGACGAGACCGGCCATTTCGTCCCACGCCGCATTCGCAACCGTCGGGAACGTTTGAAAGCATTGAATAACGGCAGCGAGTGCTTCATAAAGCCCGCGCGCGTCACCCTGCTTCCGATACAGCGCCGCCGATTGCGTCGCAAGATCAAGTTGGGCGTCCAGCGATACATCACGCATGTGCAGACTGCGCATTCGCAGAAATCGTGCCTCGCCCTCTAGCGGCGCCGAAAGACTAGGCAACAGCGAATACAACAGATCTGAGCGCCGGCGGCTCTCATGCAGTAACGCGAGCCCGTTAAACAATTCAAAGGAGGCACCCGCCAGCCTGATTGCGAGGGTTGGCTCGTGCTCCTTGCTCCAGTCGAGCGCTGCGCGCACATTGCCGAGTTCGGGGGCGCAGTGTTCAAGCCACTGCTGCTCGGGGGTGACCCATAGGGCGTTCTCGGCAATCTCCACGTAACCGCATATCGCGTGAGCATGGCGGGCCTGAATGGCGGTACGCTCAGCGCTTGTCGAGCATTAGCAAGGCATAGGCTCGAGCGCTTTTCAGTAACTGGTAGCGCGGCGGATCCTCACCGCTGACGGCGACCAGCGAGCGCTCGACCAGAGCGCCCAGAATGTCAATCACCGCCCAGGTGCCAATGTCCGTGTCGTGAGCGACCATGGCGGCCAGGTCAAGCGTAAAACCGCCAACAAGAACGCCGAGACGACGAAACACCGTTCGCTCATCGGCTGACAGCAGGCTATGGCTCCAGTCGAGCGTGGGTTCATACCTACGACGAGCAGGGTAGACGGTGCGACATGGAAGCGCTGCCGAAACGGCTCATGCATTTGCGTGACGATCCGTATCGCAGCCTCGCCAGTGAGGCACGCCAAGCTGGAGCGTTTGCCAAGGATCGTGCGCCATTTGCTGAGTTTCTGTGGGCTGATTGTTTTAGCCGCCGTATCTCGATCAAAGCAGCTCAGACGAACAATGAGGCCAAGTTGCGACGCGCCGTCGAGCTGGCTCGCAGCAATGCGGCTGAACACCTGCCAGGCTGGGCGGGCACGTTGTCGTGATAGCGGCGAACGCGGTCGCGACGGAACCGGAGTGCGAGCCCGCCTCGTCCTCGTATTGGGCTGACGTTGTGGCGGGGCTCTCGGTAGCGAGTATTCTGCTGCCTGAAGCGGTTGCCTATTCGAGCATTGCCAATCTCTCGGTACAGCACGCCATCACCGCAGTGCTGATCGGGTTGGTCGGCTATGCGCTGTTGGGTGCCAGTCGCTTCGCTATCGTTGCGCCGACGTCGTCCGCTGCCGCCCTGACGGCGGCAGCCGTCATTTCCTTGGGTTCAGTCAGTGCGGCTGTTGATCGTTCCGCGTTCGCCTTTGCCCTTGTGCTGCTCACCGGCGCGGGGCTCCTGCTGATGGGATTGGTCAAGGTCGGCCGATTGTCGGCTTTCGTGTCGAGCCCAGTTCTGCACGGCTTCTCGTTTGCGCTGGCCTTCACCATCATCATCAAGCAACTTCCCATTGTGCTGGGCGTTAAAGTCGGAGGGGATCCGCTGCATGTGCGGTTGGGTTTGTGGCAAGCGCTCCCGCGTTGGTCGCTGACCAGCGCTCTGGCGGGTCTTATCGCATTGACCGCACTGTTGCTGCTGAAGCGCTGGTCACGACTGCCCAGTGCGTTTCTTGTACTCGCAGCCGCAGTCGCCGTGGCGTATTGCATACCGCTGGCAGACTATGGCATTGCCACGGTGGGAGCCATCACCTTGTCTGTGCCGACGCCCGCCCTTGTATCTTTAAGTTTGTAGCAATCGCGCCTGCTACACGAGACGAGCTTAGCGTGAGCCCACCCTTGAGGCATTGACCTCGAAACGTAGAT
>JAYWAQ010000724.1:0-3026 GCA_043782305.1 Burkholderiales bacterium | reverse complement strand
GAATCTGGCTCTCTTTAAAACCAGCCTCTTCCAGCATGTCCTTCCAGTAGTTGAAGTGCATCGTCTGCCGTTGCACCGGCATCGCGTAGTACGCTTTTTTCTTCGTCTTGTCGTTGAAGAGATAGGTCGTGGACGACGTCGTTGGCAGGAATTTTTCTGACAGCGGAGCGACGATGTCGGAGATGTCTTCGAGCTTGCCTTCGAAGGCCCATTTGCCGGTCACACGGAAGTCGTAGGTCGTGCAAAACCCCACGTCGGGTGGCGTGCCCGAATCGACCGCGCCGACTGATTTGGTGTTGCAATCTTCCGTGCCGTACAGGGACAAATCAATCTTGATGCCAGGGTTCTTGGCTTCATATTTTTTGATGACTTCGTACAGTGCGTCATCTTCGGCTTTGTAGAAGCCTTTGGTGAACCAGACGGTGACTTTTTCTTGTGCGAACGCGGGCGCGGCAATGGCGCACGCGACAGCCGCAGCAAGCGCTGCTTGGGTAAATCGTTTCATGAATCCTCCTCGGGTGAACGGGCGGCAACGCTCCTCATTGCCATCGGCGAAGATTATGCGCTGTAGTCCCGTGTTAGCGCTGACATGACGCTGTCACCGACAAAAGGTTTTCCCTGTCTGTCACAATTTTCAGGGGACGAATGCACTGTTTTAATGGCTTTTGGCTAGAAGCACCATTGCAAAGGGGCTAGAGGCGTAAAAGCATTAAAGTCGCAAATTTTCTCAAATTCGCTGTAGCCCTTATGCAGCGGTCTTTGTGGGCACGAAGCAGTCAATAAATATTTCTGGAATTCGAGTCATTTCATGCAAAAATTACGGCTGAAGGGGAGTAGCTCCCACACCCGTGTCGTCAATACGAGTGCATACGATGAATCATGAGGATCCATGACGTGTGTCTCCGGTACGGGTGGGCCGATGAACCGCAATTTAGCGATCATCTGTCAGGCAAGACCTTCGCCACTTGAATGCAAGCGCGCAGCATGCGCGGATGCGCTGGCGAAGCCGCTTCTTTCGAAGTCCGTTGCTGGTTGTGTCCGAGCCGTGCGCTATTGACCCACAACCCTCGTAGCTTCGGAAACTCAACAACAATGGAAATCCTCTCAACCACGTTTTTGATGGCGCTGTTGACCATCATCGTCATCGATCTGGTGCTGGCCGGTGACAACGCGCTCGTCATTGGCCTTGCCGCACGCAATGTCCCCGCCCACTTGCAAAAGCGGGTGATCCTTTGGGGCACAGCAGGTGCAATCGCCATCCGAATCGCGTTCACACTAGGCATCGTCTGGCTGCTAAAGATTCCTGGCCTGATGCTGGTGGGCGGACTGTTGCTGTTGCCGGTGGCCTACAAACTTATGAACCCGTCAACCGAGCACGGCGACGAACACGGCGGCGTCAAAAACGGCTTTTGGGGTGCGCTCAAAACCATCATCGTCGCTGACGCGTTGATGGGCGTGGACAATGTGCTCGGCGTTGCTGGCGCGGCGCAGGGAAGCTTTCTGCTCGTCGTGCTGGGCCTTCTCATCAGCGTGCCGATCATGGTCTGGGGCTCGACGCTCGTATTGAAATGGGTGGATCGCTTTCCGCAGATCATCACCATTGGTTGCGGCGTGTTGATCTGGACGGCTACGCAAATGATCCTCGACGAGAAACTGCTCACGCCGTATCTGCCGGCACACACGTGGTTTGATGAATTGAGCGGCGCGGTCCTCACGGTGGCGATTCTTGGTGCGTTCATCTGGCGTCAGCGTCAAAAGCGAATGGGATCAACGGTTCAGCCGCTCTTACTGAAAAGCGCGTCCGAGAAATAAATTGGAGACGATTGGCACCTGGTGGATGTGGGCTGGTTTTGCTGCTTTCGTTGTCGTCGCAATCGCAATTGACTTGCTCGTCATGGAAAAACAGGGCGCGCATAAGGTCACGACGAAGGAGGCCGTGGGCTGGAGCCTGTTGTGGTTCTCGCTCGCGTTTGTATTCGTCGCGCTCTTGTGGTGGTACCTCGACGGCTCGCAGGGCCGCGACACCGCCAATACCGTCTCGATGCAATTTATCACCGGCTATCTGGTGGAAAAGAGCCTGTCGATTGACAACATCTTCGTGTTCCTGATGATCTTTTCCTACTTCGCTGTTCCGGCGGAGTTTCAGAAGCGCGCACTCATCATCGGCATCATCGGCGCCATTGTGTTGCGGGCGATATTGATTTTGGCGGGCGCGTGGCTGCTCGAGCAGTTTCACTGGTTACTGTATGTCTTCGGAGCCTTTCTCGTCTTTACCGGCGTGAAAATGTGGCTCGCGGCGGGCAAGGAGCCAGACATTGCCCAGAATCCGGTGCTCAATTTTTTGCGCAAGCGGATGAACATTACGACGCAGTTCGATGGCGAAAGCATGTCCACCATGATTGGCGGCGTCAAACACTACACGCCGATATTTGTGGTGCTCGTGCTGATCGGAACCACCGACATCATCTTTGCGGTGGACTCGATCCCCGCCATTTTTGCCATCACAAAAGACCCATTCATCGTACTGACAGCCAATATTTTTGCGATCCTCGGTTTGCGTGCGCTCTATTTCGTGCTCGCGGATCTGGCTGATCGCTTTCACTTGTTGGCCTACGGCCTGGCGTTAGTGCTGATTTTTATCGGAACCAAAATGCTGTTGCTCGACGTTTATAAGATTCCGATTGCCGTAGCGCTGAGTGTTACGGCCGGGCTGATTGCAGCGTCGATTTTCGCGTCGCTGTACAGCACGCGCAAATCGGTCGCCGGTAAGTAGGTTGTGCGAATCAAACGCTGGTTTCGCTCACTCGAGCCGCGAGTATTGGCCGAATTTGATCGTCCGATGCTCGCATGGGCGAAGCCGTGGCTTGATCGTCACGATCTGCTTTCGTTTACCCGCCGTCCGCTTGCGGCGGGCGTTGCAATTGGCCTGCTTTGCGGGTTGATTCCAGGACCGTTGCAGGTTGCCGCGACCGTCATCGTCTGCTCGTTTTTTCGTGGAAACATCGTCGCGGGCGTGGTGGCAACTT
>JAYWAQ010000723.1:0-3027 GCA_043782305.1 Burkholderiales bacterium | reverse complement strand
CGCTCTTCCCGCTCCGCGCCTGGGAATTTACCAATAACCGGACGCTGATTCGTGATGACCGTGGTCGATTTCTTTGCGGCGTCACCGGCGGGCTGCTGCGCGTTGATCTGGCGCTGCTCGACGCTTATCTCCCTCCGGTTTGCAAGCTGGCGGATATCGTCTGGCGGGACGTTGAACCCGATCGCGACGGCGAAACGTTTCGCCTCCGCTCCGGGCGCTGGTCGGTTACGCTGCGCGCTTTCGCTGCGTGGCAGGTGGACAGTGCGCAGGTTCGCTATCAGTTTAAGCTGCTTGGCTTCGACAACAAGTGGTCTGATTACCTGGAGCGGCCGGAAATAACCTTCACATCGTTACCGCCCGGCGCGTACCGCCTGCTGGCACGCGCTCATTCGCAGCTCGTCGGCTCTGGGCCCGAAGTGCAGCTCATGGAGCTCGAGGTTCGCCAGCCGCTTTGGGCGACGGGATGGACTGCCGCATTTCTGGCGATTGAATCGGGCTACGACTGGCTGATCAGGTCGCGTTCACGAAATCGTGCGCTGCTTCAAGCCAATCGCGAGCTTGAACGGGCCGTCGCAGATCGCACCACCGAGCTACAGGTTGCCAATCAAAATCTCACTGCGATGCGGGACGTCTACCAGCGGTTGTCCGAGATTGATGAGCTGACCGAGTTGGGCAACCGCCGCAACTTTGAAAAGGAGCTAAGCAGAACCATAAAACTCTCGCAGCGCCTCGAACTGCCGCTCACGCTGCTGATGGTGGACGTCGACCACTTTAAGGGAATCAACGACGCGTACGGGCACCCCGTTGGTGACGATTACTTGCGAAAGATTGCCAAGGTGATCGCCGCAGTCATACGAACAGGAGAGGACATAGCGACACGCTATGGCGGCGAAGAGTTTGCTGTGCTACTCGTGAACACGGAAAGCGCAGCTGCGGCGGTCGCTGCCGAAAGAATTCGCAATGCGGTAAATTCGCTCGGACTGCCCAATATCCGTTCACCGAATGGCGTGGTGAC
This sequence comes from Burkholderiales bacterium, assembly GCA_043782305.1. Classification (GTDB taxonomy): domain Bacteria; phylum Pseudomonadota; class Gammaproteobacteria; order Burkholderiales; family Casimicrobiaceae; genus Casimicrobium. The sequence continues at coordinate 2,012 of JAYWAQ010000723.1, read as the reverse complement.
GGTTTCAATTGGAGTGTCAACCGTTGGTCGCGGACAAGTCGTGCCTTCGGAGTCACTGGTTACGCGCGCGGACGCCGCACTCTATCGCGCCAAAGATCAGGGCAGAAATCGCGTTGTCGCACAACCCTGAATTCTGGTCGGAAACGGGAACGACTCCAGCAAGCACTTTGGGTAGTCTGTTTGGCGATGTTTGATCGCCTGCGCGTAACGTGGACGAGCCGGAAGTCGGCAACAACTCCACGCTGAACACTAGGTTCCATGAGGGCAAGATCGCCCTAAGTCCCTAATCTCGACTTTGCCAAAATGCTAAGAATTGTTAATCCGTTTGTTGTTGCATGACCGGAAATTGTGTTCGAGGCCGACGCTATGGCACTTTGCGCTTGTGCATGTCGATGGTGCCCTGGCTACCCGGCTGCGCAGTGATCTTGGCGTTGGCATGATTGCCTGGCGCTTTGGTTTTGACCGCGTTCGCGGTGTGCGCGTCATGGTGTTTCTTGTCGGCAATCGCGTCTATTTCGGATTGAAGCGGCTCAAATTTTTCGGTGTGGATTGTGTCAGTCTTTTTCATAATATTCCATTAGATGATTGAGGAGAGGCGCAGACACTTTTCCAGTAAAAGTGCCGCATTAATCCCAATACGTCAGCGCTTCGCAGCCTTGTGCGCGATGCAACTGTTAGGCGGCTCAAAAAATGAAAAAACTTCTGTCGACGCCAGACGAATTGCTTGAATGTGTCGACAGATGGTTTCGACGACCGGCTGTTACAGCCCCAGTTGGTCACGATACGGTTGCGTGCCGTAGTAGCTGTGAATGCCTTTTGCCCAAGTAGCGTCGGCCATATCGGGCCACGCGTCTTTATTAAACCCGGGCGCGTCTTCGAGGCGGCTCTTGTCGATGTCGAGTGTGAAACGTTTATTGACGGTATCCAATTTGAGCGCGCTCCACGGCACCGCGAAAAGCTTTTCGCCCATGCCGAGAAAACCGCCGAATGACACCACTGCGTAATTCACGCGACCACTGTGCATGTCAAACATGATTTCTTTGACATCGCCCAGATCATCGCCACCAAGGTTGTAGACGTCGTTGCCCATCAAAGTGTCCGCACCCATGAGTCTGGGTCCGGGTCCATGATGTTCGGGCGAGGACGGCGCGTCGGCCATTCCAGTTGCGTATATGCCGTATGTATCGCGTTCTTCGTAGTTCATAAATGTCTCCATTAAAAAAGGGAAATGAGGGACAAAACACGTGTTGAAACACGTGTCGATCCAGCGGGTAAGTTAAAGCGGCGATTCAAGTGTGTCTGTTTGATAGCGCACTCAAGCGGGCTGATTTCTTTCGACGACGCGTAAGCTGCTGGCGAGGTAACCGAATGGAATCAGCGCGGCTCAGCATCCGACGGGCACCGCACGCTCTAACCCGAACATAGGTAACAAGGTCTGTTGAATCAGTGCGTTGGTCGCTCAATTCGGCGTGGGACGATGAGTAGCCCGCGTGGTCATGAAAAAGCTCACCACAATCCCGCGCGCGCAACACCATGCCGGACCGCTCAAAACTGTCGGCCAGTGCCCAAACGCATGGTGAATTCAAGCGCTGAAAAAAACTGTTACATATGTTCGTCAGCGCACGGTGCGGCTATTTACCGCTGTGCGAGCTCGTCAGTGTCGATGCCCGAACCGCTCACAACACGCGATGAATTGCTAGTTATGTTCGGTAGGAGACAGACAACGGCGTAAGCGACAGTCAGTGTGTATTCCATGACTAGTTTCACCAACAAAAACTCAAAACTGGATCGCGACTTCCCCGCGAATACTCAATTTCCCGTACCGGTGCTGTTGCAAAAATGCACGCCAACAACCACGCGTCGCAACGACGATTTGAAGCCGCAATCTAAAGCATCATCCAATCATCTCCTTGCCTTGTTACCGCGCAAGGATCGCTTGCGTCTAACCGCCCTTTGCGAGACCGTCGAGCTCCGTCTGGGTGAGGTTCTGGCAGAGCCGGGCACGGCAACTT
>JAYWAQ010000722.1:0-3030 GCA_043782305.1 Burkholderiales bacterium | reverse complement strand
ACACTATCCTGCAACGGTGGTGACCGTAGCGACCGTTAGTGAAGTCGATGAAATGGGTTACGACCTGTTGGTCAACGGCACGCCGCTCGGCATGAATCCGGGGGATGTGATGCCGTTTTCTTTGGACAACGCGAAGCCGTCAGCCGTGATTGCTGATTGCGGCATGAAGACGGAAAACACCGAGCTTTTGCGGGTTGCCGCAGAACGTGGGCACCGCGTGCAAAAGGGCAAGGAAATGCTCTTTGAGCAGGCACCGTTGTACATGGAGCGATTCGGTTGGCCTGGTGTTACGGCCGACGAATTTCGTGCGCTGGGGGTGCTGTGAATCTCGCCAATTTTTCAATGGACACGATCACGCTCGCTGGCTCGCTGGAGAGCAAGTTAGATGCGAACGTCGCGGCTGGGTTCTCGCAGATTACGCTGTGGGCCAAAGATCTGGTCGGTCATCCTGATGGCTACGAAGCTGCTTTGAACGAAGTGCGGTTGTCAGGTCTTCGCGTGAACGCGATTCAGGTGATGCGCGACTATGAAGGGCTGTCTGGCCCGTTGCATCGCTACAAAATCGAGACGGTGAAAACCATGCTCAAGCTTTGCGAAGCGGTTGGCGCAGAGCGTTTACTCATTTGCTCGTCAACGTCGGCGCATGCTTCCGGTGACATTGACCATATCGCTGCAGACTTGTGCAAAGTCGCCATGCTGGCCACGCCGCTAGGCATTCGCGTTGGCTTTGAGGCGTTGTCGTGGGGCCGTCACGTGAATGATTTTGCGCTGTCGTGGGAGATCGTGCAGCGCGCGGATCGTGACAATTTGGGCGTGTGTATCGATTCGTTCCATGTGCTTGCCAATTGCAGCTTGAACGGTACCGATTTCGATGCACTGGCGACGATTCCAGGTGAGCGGATTGCGTTTGTGCAGCTCTCGGATTTTTTGTGGACAGCTGTCCGCACGCCGGAAGAACGCATCGAAACGGCGCGCCATCTGCGTGTCTTTCCCGGCGAAGGCGTGCACAGCGCGGAACTCTCCCGCATGATTCGCATGATTGATCGTGCGGGCTATCGCGGCGACTGGAGCTTTGAAGTATTCAACGACGATTATGTGCAAATGTCAGGCGTTGCCGTGGCATTGCGTGCGCGCGATGCAGCGATGTGGGTTGCCGCACAGAGTGAGCGGCGCAGTTTGCCGAGAACGATTTCGCGAAGTATCAAGCACTGACCCAATAACCAGCAACACGAGACACATCGTTGCCTGAACGCAGCGATAAAAATGGAGGAGACCGTATGACCGATTTCATGCAGCTCTTGCTGAGCGGCGTAGCCACGGGGGCCATCTACGCGATGGCGGCTCTGGGCTTTACGCTGTTGTGGCAAGCGGCGGGCACCATCAACTTTGCGCAGGGCGAGTTCGTCATGCTCCCAGCCTTTGCGATGCTGATCGGCATGTCGATGGGTTTGCCGCTGTGGGCCTCGTTTATCGTCGCGGTGGCGCTCTCGATTCTGGTACTCGGTGCCGCGTTCAAGAAGTGGATTGTGGATCCGATGCGGGGTAGCGGCGTGGTTTCCGTGGTCGTCGCTACGCTCGGACTGTCCATCGGACTCAAGTCCTTCGTGAAGGCGAGCTACAGCGCAGAACCTCATCCCTTCCCGAGCATCTTTGGGGATGAGGTGTTCAAGCTGGCGGGAGTGACGGTGTCGTACAGCGATGTCGGCGCGCTCGTTTTTGCCGGTCTGATGGTGATTGGTTTGCAAACGTTTCTGAACAAAACCATTACGGGTCGTGCGATGCAGGCCGTCGCGCAAAACACGTTCTCGGCGGAAGCGCTGGGTATCAACGTCAAGCGAATGATTTTCTATACGTTTGCGATCAACGCGATTCTTGTGGCGGTGACGGCGCTCTTGATCACGCCGACTTATCTCGCCAAATTCGACATGGGCGACAACATCGGTCTGAAGGCATTTTTCGCGGCGATCATCGGAGGATTTAACAATTCGCGTGGTGCGTTACTCGGCGGAATTCTGGTGGGTGTGCTGGAAAACCTTGCGGGTGCGTACCTGACTCCAGCCTACAAAGACGGTGTGGCACTGGTGCTGTTTCTCGCAGTGATTCTGGTCAAGCCGGACGGCCTTCTCGGAACGCCGCAAGAGAGGAAAGTATGAAAACGACCAAACTGCTTTCGACGCAGCACATGGCGTTCTTGGGACTTGCCCTGGTTGCACTGTTGCTCGCGCCGTCAATGCTTAAAACTTACGGCCTCTATCTGCTGTCGCTGTGGCTTGTCTATGTGATCGCAGCCATGGGCTTGAATCTGACCGTGGGTTACGCAGGCTTGAAATCGCTGTGTCATGCAGGCTTTATGGGTGTCGGTGCGTACACCGTGGCGATCATGATGAAAGCTGGATTTTCGTTCTGGCTTGCGTCGCCGGTGGCGATCGTGATCTGCTTTGTGCTCGGATTGGTGATCGGGTTCCCGGCGTTGCGTGTGCAGCTTCACTACCTTGGCTTCGCCACGCTCGGATTTAATCTGTTGCTGGTGCTGTTTTTCCGCAATGAAGAATGGCTGACCGGTGGCACGTTCGGCATCCAGAACATCAAGCGACCTGATTTTTTCGGCATGCCGCTTGAAAGCAACACAAACTTTTATTTCCTTGTGCTTGCGGTCACTGTCATCTTCGGATCGCTCCTGGCGCTACTGTTGCGATCACCTTGGGGACGCGCGTTTGCGGCATTGCGTGACAATCCGATTCGCGCGGAAAGTACCGGCGTGAACATCACGGCTTACACGCTGATGTCATTTGCGATCGGCGCGGCGTACGCGGGCATCGCCGGTGCCCTGTTTGCGCCCCTGGTTAACTTCATCGAACCAGCACCCTTCGGTATTTCCAACTCGCTCTTGTTTTTGATGATGGTGGTGATCGGTGGATCGGGGCGTTTTTATGGCCCGGTGCTCGGTGCTGCGATTGCGCTCTTGCTACCCGAATATTTGCGCTTCCTGAAGGACTGGTATCTGGCGGTATTTGGCTTCACGGCGGTTGC
>JAYWAQ010000721.1:0-3034 GCA_043782305.1 Burkholderiales bacterium | reverse complement strand
GCCTTGAGTAGCGTCTGAGCGTCTTTCGAGTACGGATACCAATGTAATGCACCAGTCAATCCGTACGGACGACCGACCTTGGCGAGTGCAATCAGATTGGGCGTGGCGCTGGGTGAGCCTACCGGCGTAGTAACGACGGTTGCGGGAGCGCTGTCGGCGACAGGCTCAACCGCGCTCATTTCTGGCTTCATCACGCTACCGACCATCGCAGCCCGCGATCATCAGGATCGCCGAGCCGCAAAACCGCTAACTTAAGCAGCGACAGCAGCAGGCGCGGCAGCTTTGGCAGCGCCTTTTGCTGCACCTTTCGCCAGACGCGAAACCGTGTCTGAGATTTGTGCGCCCTTGCTGGTCCAGTGCGTCAGACGCTCTTGAGCGATGCGCACGTTCTCGGCGCCTTCTTTGCCGACCGGGTTGTAGAAGCCCAGACGCTCAATGTAGCGACCATCGCGACGATTACGTGAATCAGCAACAACGATGTTGAAGAATGGGGAACCCTTGGAACCACCACGAGAAAGACGAATAACGACCATGACGGTATGCGCAGTCAAAAATTAAAGTTAGCCTTAAATTATAGCTCGGGATTCGGCAATTTGCTGAGCTTTATGCTCGGAATTGGCTGAGCCGCCCAGCATGTCGAAAATGGATCGACTTCGCGCTAAATCAGCGCTTAGCCCTCATTAAATGGTCATTTCAGCCAAAAGCTGTATGTAGCGTACTCTCATGCAGCAGCCACCCCAGCCGCGACCAAAGTACGCAATTCCGGCAAGCATGAGCCGCAATTCGTACCGCACTTTTTCGCCGCTTGCAGCGCAGCAAGTTTGCCGGATGCGTCGCCCGACGTCGCGGCGCAAAATTCAATGATCTCGCTCTCGGATACATTGAAGCAGTTGCACACCACTTTGCCGCGTGCCTTGAAACCCTCTGGCGCTGAGGCGCTGCCTGCGAGTAAGCGCTGACGTAGCGCAACGACGGATGCGCCGGACAGAAAGAAGTCTCGCATCCACGGCTCGGCGGCAAGGTCGCCCGCGAGGCGGACGCCGACCAGTCGCCCGTCCTCAATGCGAACGCGGCGGCTCAGATTACGTCGAATATCGTCGTACGCGAGTGTTGCGAGTCCAGTGAGGCCGAGCACACGGTCAATTTGTTCGAGAGCGGTTCGTTCCGGCGCTTTTTCCGCCGCCAGGCGCAACACAACACCGGGGCGCTCCGAGCCGATAAGCGTGGTGCTGGCGAACGTCGCGCCACCTGCATCCGACCAATCCCGTGCGACCTCGCGAAGCTCATCGCAAACCGCGACGGGATCGCGGCCATGTTCGGCGTAGGCGAATGCGACGAGCGACCATGGCAATTCGGCGCGATCAACGCGCACGGCGGCGTGTTTGAGTTCCGGCTGCTTCGACACCGGGTCGAACGTGGAAATCGTGAGCGCGTTGATGCCATGAGAACCGGCCGCTGCCAGCGAGAGCTTGCCCCAATGCATGGGCAAATAACATTGCGCCGAGCGGACATCATCACTCACCGCGAGACGCAACATCAGCTCACCACGACGTGAAGCGACCTTTACGACTTCACCTGCAATCAGGCCACGACGCGCGGCATCATTGGTGTTCATGGTCAGCATCGGCTCCGGCTCGTGACCGTAGAGCTGCGGCACGCGACCGGTTCGACTCATGCCATGCCATTGGTCGCGCAAACGCCCCGTGGTGAGCGCCAACGGGTAGCGCGCATCGACTGGCTCAGCGACGCCTTTGTAAGGTGTGACTTTGAATTTGGCTTTTCCACTGGCCGTCGGGAAAATCCCGTCCTCGTAAAGACGAAGTCGCCCGACGGTTTCTCCTTCGCGGAGCGGCCATTGCTGCGGGCCGAGAGCGTCGAGCAGCGCGTAGCTCATACCGGTTATGTCGAGATCACGACCGCGCGTAGTTTCGCGATGTTCGTTGAAGATGTCTTCCGGTGATCCGTAGGGGAACAGCGTGGGTTGATTGGGGCGCAATTTCGCCTCAAGCCGCCGTGCAAATTCAGCCGCAATGTCCCAATCATGGCGCGCCTCACCCGGCGGCGGCAGCACAGCGTTCACATGCGTGACACGTCGCTCCGAATTGGTCACTGTACCGTGCTTTTCGCCCCAGGTGCTGGCGGGCAGCAAAACGTCCGCTAGCTTCGCCGATTCGGTGGTACGAAACGCTTCTTGCACAATTACACACTCCGCCTTGTCAAACGACTCGGCGACGGCCCGCAAATCCGGCATCGATTGCGCGGGGTTCGTGCAGGCGATCCATAAAAGCTTGATCTCGCCGCGCTTCACCGCATCGAACATTTCCACGGCGGTTTTGCCGGGAACGGGCGGCAACGATTCGACGCCCCACAGCTTCGCGATTTCGGCGCGGTGTTCGGGGTTCACAACATCACGATGTCCCGGCAATAAATTTGCGAGCCCGCCGACTTCGCGGCCACCCATCGCGTTGGGTTGCCCGGTCAGCGAGAACGGCCCTGCGCCCGGCTTTCCGATCTGCGCCGTGGCGAGATGCAGGTTGATCAATGCTGCGTTTTTGTCGGTGCCGCTCGATGATTGATTGAGGCCCTGGCAGTAGAGCGAGAGCGTCGCTTTCGACTGCTTCCACCAGGTCGCCAACGCAACGATTTGCGATTCGTTTACAGCGCAAATACGAGCTGCCCACGCTGGTGTGCATTCGCGCACGGCAGCTTTAAGTTCAGCGAAACCTTCCGTGTGCGCAGCGATGTAGGCACCGTCGGTTGCATCCTCCCACATGAGCCAATGCAGGATCGCGTTGAACAGCGCAACGTCCGTTCCGGGCAGGATCGGCAAATGCATGTCTGCGGCACGCGCCGTTTCAGTGCGACGCGGATCGACGCACACCACCTTCAGCGCAGGATTTTTTGCCTTCGCATCCTCAAGTCGGCGATACAAAATCGGATGCGCCCAGGCGGCGTTGCTGCCAGCGATCACGATGAGTTCCGCATGGTTCAAATCGTCATAGCAAGTCGGCGGTGCGTCGGCACCCAGAGTCGC
>JAYWAQ010000720.1:0-3057 GCA_043782305.1 Burkholderiales bacterium | reverse complement strand
CTTCATGCCCGACGACGACAAATCGACTCTGTTTGTTTACGAGGCAGTTACCAAATAACCCCGATCGTCTTACGTGTTGTGGCAGACAAAAGACTAAGTGCAAGCGTCTGAGCCCGGCCGTGAGCGATCGCCAGCGGAGCTGCGGCGGGGCGAAGTTCGGTCGCCACCGCCACCCACGCTGGATCCACTCCGAGTCTGTAATTATCAATCGTCCATGGCGCGACGATATCGGGCGCGAGTGTGGCGATAATAATCGGGCGGCGAACTACCGGCTCGTGGCAGTCGCTGTAATGCCTGCAGCCGTCAACATAATCGTGCCGCTCCGTCGCAGGCAGTACCAGCTCGGCTGAGTGTGTGAGTTTCACTGGCGTACCCTCGGCAAAAAACTCTAGCCTGTCTCCGATCGCCTCGCCGACGATGCGCACGCGCGCGGGAGCAGCCTGCTTCAGATAGCCTGTAATCGCGATCGCAGCGGAGAATGTCCACGCACTGGTAAGCACAAACACGCGACCGGGGACTAGGGCCGGCAAGCTTTCCGCGAAGTCACGCGCTTGAGTAAGATCGCCACCACTGTTAAGCCGCAGGTCAAGCACCAGATGATTCGGCTTCAACTCGCGCGATGCCGCGCGCACCGCCTCAAAAAACTCCGGCAGTTGTGCATTAGGCGAGCTCGACGTTTGGCGCATATCGACCACCAGTGCGGAGAGTTCAGGCACATGGCGCCAGCGCAGGGGTTGACCCGCGTCGCGGAGCGACCATGGCGCACGCGCCAGCGGCAGCAATGTCAACCAGCCGCCGTCGACTTTGGTAATGGTTTCCGGCAGCAGCAAGCTCGCCGTGTCCGCCCGCGGCCGATCATTGCTGGGCTGTTGGCCAACCAGGCGCCGATTAACGCTTCGCCCATCTAGGGTAGCGAAGCGATAGACAGCAGATTCGCCGGATCGGGTCACACCAAGGGCATACAGCAGCTGTGGGCTCTCAAGCAAGAACGGTGTTTGCCGATCGCGCCATGCTGGCAGCCCACCGGTCAAAGTGCGCCCTGTCACCCGCAGCTGATCGATCGGTACCTCGTCGATGGCGAGCAGCTTCGCGCCAAGAAGGTCGGCGTCACTGTCGCGGCTCCGCACCACATGGAAATCTGCACCGAAGGGAGCCATGCGAATGTCGACGCGGTTGTGGCGCGCCAAGCGAGGCCCGCCGTAGCTCGCAGTGTGGCCGTTGTCGGCAAGCGCGACAATCTGAGCCAATTCGAGGCCGAAACGCGTGCCATCCACTGCCGCAAGACGCTCTTGCAACGAAGCTAACCGCCGTTCCGCCTCAAGCCGTGCAGAAGGACTGTAGGCACGGTCGCGAGCAAGAAACTCACTGCGAAATTGAGCGATGTCGGCGAGCTTTGCTGCGTCTGTCAGAGTCTGCGAACCAACGAGTTGCGACATCGCCGCCAACATCATTGCCGCTGCGAGCATTGATACATGTCTGTACCTTCCGTGCAGCTTTGTCTTCAACCGCAGCTTTAGCTGCCCTCTCGTCATTTCGTACCTTGGAACAACCATTAGTGCGGTAGTTTACGGGCGAGATTGCGTGTGCACACGGTATTCGCCGCCCTGCTTTTCCGCCACCACGTGTAGAAGAATCTGTACTGCTCGTTTATCGGGTGTCCTATGACGCGTGACTCGCAATCCTAATCATGCGCGGTTTCGCACGCGGCTCGATGAGCTTCTGTGCGATGAAAACGTCGACCCCACAGATGAGTCGCAGGTCTCCTGCGCTGCTTTAGCGTATACCGACCTCGAACTGTTACCCATTTTAATGAATGAGATGGCGCAATTCCCGTCCGACAATATGCGCGAACGGTTGACCTGGGGCGCACTCCAACGTGGATATCAAAGTTTTGGATAAAGTCGCCGTCGCAGCGTTGTAGCCCAACCTCCGACACGCGATGGCAGCGTCGGCGACATTCTGGGGGGGCTGAGTGAGGGGGACGGCGGCTCTCCCGGAGTGGATCTTCTTCGCAACTCGGAATGGGGAGGAGAAGTTGATTATGAACCCGTACAAAAACAAGTTGCAAGACGCTACCAAGCAGCTTACAGTGGAGTTTGGGGAGGTTTAGCCCATGTTCATATCTTCGTTGGTAACTCTCGCTTACTGCAGCCCGCCATCCAAAAACAAAGAGGACAACCATGGAGTTTTATAAAAGCCTGACCGCTATCGTCGTCGCCTTCGCGCTCGCACCTGCCGACCGCGCTCAGGCGCAACCTTTACCCCCTGCGACTCCGGAAAGCGTGGGCTTTTCAACGCAGCGACTGCAGAACATTGACACTTTTTTTGCCAGCGAAATCGAACGTAAGCGAGTACCGGGTGCGGTTGTTGCAATCGCTCGCAACGGAAAGCTGATCTACTTCAAAGCCTTCGGGTTCGCTGACGCGGCCAAAGGGACAGCGATGTCAATCGACACCATTTTTCAGTTGGCGTCGATGACCAAAATTCAGGCCGCAGTCGGTGCATTGGCACTGACCGAACAAGGAAGGCTACCCCTGCAAAGTGAACTGGCGGACTATTTCCCGGTGTTTGCCGCCACGCAAGTCGGCGTGCCCACGACTGAGGGCAAATACACCACCGAGCCACAAAAGCGGCGCATCCGCATTCATGATCTTTTTCGCCACACCTCGGGCTTGACCTACGGCGGGCGACCCGATGGCAGCAGCCCCATTGCGACGATTTGGCCCAGCGGCGCAGTAGCCCAGAACATGGGCACCTCCAGCGAGTTCGTCAACGCGATCGCTCAGCTGCCGCTCGTCTATCAGCCTGGCACCGTCTTTGAATATGGCCTGTCTTTCGACGTGCTGGGTGCAGTGGTGGAAAAGATAACAGGCAAAACCCTGGGCGGCCATTTGTCCGACACGGTGTGGAAGCCGCTGAAAATGACCGACACCACTTTTCGTCTCACCGACGCCCAGCGTGCCCGCGTAGCCCAACCATTTCCGAACAATCCACTTGACGGTAAACCACAGCGCATCGTTGCGATCGACAAGCCACCAAGCTTCGACTGTGCTGGTG
>JAYWAQ010000719.1:0-3059 GCA_043782305.1 Burkholderiales bacterium | reverse complement strand
GCACAGGAAGCCTGGAAGATCAATCCGAATCCCTTCTGGCACTATCGCGAGGGCCGGTTGCACCTCGCTTACGAAATCGCTCTGCGGGAAAGTCGGGCTGATCTGACATCAGACTATGACCGCATCGGCAACGCGATGATCTCGTCGGATCGCATAAAGAAAACGCATAAGTTCGCTGTATGTCGCCACTGATGATTGACGCGGAAGGCGCAAGCTGCTCGCCTCAGTACCGCTATGCGCCAGGAGCGCTTCGAAACAGCCCGACCACCGAGGTTCACACCGCTTATGTCATCGGCGGTCTCTACGGCAACGTGTTTGCAATGCGCGAGATTTTGCGCATGCAGCAGACCGAAGCCGCCCTGGGACATCCGGCAGCGCTCTTGTTCAACGGCGACCACAACTGGTTCAATATTGACGCCGCCAGTTTCGAAGAAATCAACACGACGGTACTCAAGCACACCGTCATTTGCGGCAATGTCGAATGCTCAATCGCCGCGCCGGAAGACGTGGGTTGTGGCTGCGACTATCCTAACTACGTGAATCCGCAAGTCGTTGACTGGTCGAACGAGATCATGACGCAGCTACGCCACACGGCAGCTAATTTTCCAGACATTGTGCGCCAGCTCGGCGCGCTGCCGATGACGCGAATTCTCAGCATCGGCGGACATCGCATCGGCGTTGTTCACGGTGACGCCGAGTCGCTTTCCGGTTGGTCGTTCGCAGCGGAGTGTTTGTCGCCGGTTGCCGCGAGCTGCTCTGGCGACACGCCTCCCGGTCACCTCACACCCCAGCACGATATCGAGGCCTTCTTCAGAGAAGCCGATGTGCTCGCGTTCGCGTCATCCCACACTTGCCTTCCGCATGCACGCGACTTTTCCGTAGATGGAATGCAACGGCTGATCATCAACAATGGTGCTGCGGGAATGGCCAACTTTGCTGGCACGACGCACGGGGTCATCACGCGCATTTCGGTCGATCCGACGCCACCGCCGAACTCGCTATACGGCCTCACGCTCAGCGGTGTTCGATTCGATGCATTGCCTGTGCATTTCGATGCGACACCGTGGATTGAACACTTTTTGAGCGTATGGCCGTCGGACACACCGGCAAATCGTTCCTACTTTGACCGCATCAAACACGGGCCGAACTACGCGCCGGAACAAGCGGTATCGGGCAATGTGTCGTTGGCTTCGGTCACGACGCCAGCGGATCGCGCTGCAAACCTGAGGTAGCGCCGCGAAACTTATCGAAGACGCAGCGGAAGACGCCAAATTCGATGCGCTGCACGCCATTGACGCAACCGGCGCCAGTCGTATCGTTTGGGAAGCGCAGTGATCGTGCGATCGGAATTCGCGCAGGGAAAAATCGTACTGAATTGCCACGCATCAAGTCTTGGTGACGAAGCGGCCAAATGACACTATCAGCAGAACACGACGGACTAGATAGACGAAGCTATTCAGCTTTTTGCTGAAATGCTTGCTTAACGTGGGCTAGAAGCCGTTTTGTTAATTAGTCGAGATTAGCAGTTTTACGTGCGTAGCCTCAATTTATCCTTGCTTCCAGCGATAAGCTGATTTTTAGAATTGCCTCTAACAGCGCTGGCAGCGGGCTAATTCGCCCATTTTTCGATTTGAGTTAAAGCCCGCCCTTACAACTTGAACGCACCTGCGTCATACGCAGCGACGTACGTAGTCCAGTCATCCACCGTCTGCGTTGCACAAAGCTGTGCCGCTTCCAGCAACTGGGCTTGCCAGCGCGTGCGCGATGCGCCGAACGCCACCAACGCGTCAGCGGTTGCCGAGCCCTGATGCCCCGAACCGCGCAAATGCGCCCAGCCAACGATTCGACCCATCTGGTTGACGACACTGCTAATTTGCGCGAACGTGACGCTCGCGTCATCGAGTGCAACGCGATCCGCGCTGGGTTGCAGAGCCCGCACCACATACGAGCGTTTGCCTTTTGTTGTGGTGACCGCATCCAAAAATGCGGTCGACGCCGCCTGCATACGATTTTGCAATGTGACCACGCGATCCGCCTCTGATGCCCACTCCGGTTGGTTGACGGCGACGTGCGTCTGCAACGACGATGGAAGCGACTGCTTCACATCAAGCAAGTAGTTTTCGTCAGGTGATCCCTTACCTTTCACCAGCACCATGTAGCGTTCAACACCGAGGCTGCCAGCACCAGCAATCCGGTGCGCCACATCGATCACATCGAAGAATTTCCTGTCTTTCTGGGTGGAGGCGTAAGTCTCGACCAGGGCCGTTGCGTGCGCCGCCTCTTTACTACTCGCCTTCAGCGAACGCTCGCCGTCGCAGCGAATGACGCGACTCTTTTTGTCACGTTTGGTGTACTTGTCCAGATGTTCAACGCGGCTGCGATTACGCAGCGCGTCGAGCAACGATTTGACCAGGCCGTCAGCGCTGTCGCGATCCACCCAGGATGCTTTGCCAGATTCAAGTGCGCTGCCGTAGGCTGACATGAATTCGCTGCACAAGAGGACCGCCTGATTCCCGGTAATTCTCAGACTCGCCGACGCAGCGAAGACGCTCGCCAGCAGCCGCACCAAATCCCAGCTAACAGGTGCCAGAACCGCCTCATCGAAGTCATTGATGTCGAAGTAAACAAGTCGGCTATCGCCCTTGTAACTACCGAAATTTTCGAGATGCAAGTCACCGCAAATCCATGCAGTTGGAGCGTCTGCGGGCAAAGAACCCACCTGCAAACGATCATAAAAAAGATGACAAGTCCCGCGCAAAAAAACGTAAGGGCTGGTGCGCATCTTTGCGTATTTCATCGCCAGTCGCTCAGGATCGCGGCCCGCGTTGAATTCGAAAATGGTTTGGACGATATCTGTCACGTCACGCGCTTCCAATGAGTTGATTAGCGACAGATAGTACCGACAACGGTTTCACTACTCAACGCGTGAAAGTTGGTCGTGCTTTTCGCTCGCCACCCGCTCCGTCACCACGGCGTAACAGAAAATTCCTATAGTAGGTGTCTAACTCATCGAGACCCTGCGCTTGTTCAACGGCGCAGTGCGCTTCTCCCTCAATTCT
>JAYWAQ010000718.1:0-8477 GCA_043782305.1 Burkholderiales bacterium | reverse complement strand
TTGACATGCGTCCGATCAAGGACACGTCGCCGTACGAAGGCAAAGAGCTCGACTTTAAAGTCATCAAGCTCGACAAAAAGCGTAACAACGTGGTTGTTAGCCGCCGCGCTGTTCTCGAAGTTTCGATGGGCGCCGAGCGCGACAAGCTGCTCTCGACGCTGGCCGAAGGCGCTACCGTCACCGGTACCGTCAAGAACATCACCGACTATGGCGCCTTCGTGGACCTCGGCGGTATCGACGGCTTGCTCCACATCACCGATCTGGCATGGCGTCGCGTCAAGCACCCTTCGGAAGTACTCACCGTGGGTCAGGAAGTCACCGCCAAGGTTCTCAAGTTCGATCAAGAAAAAAACCGTGTTTCGCTCGGCCTCAAGCAATTGGGCGACGATCCGTGGGTTGGTTTGGCACGTCGCTACCCACAGGGTACGCGTCTGTTCGGCAAAGTCACCAATATCACTGACTACGGCGCCTTCGTTGAAATCGACGCGGGCATCGAAGGTCTGGTGCACGTCTCCGAAATGGACTGGACCAACAAGAACGTCAGCCCAGCCAAAGTCGTGTCGTTGGGTGACGAAGTTGAAGTCATGATCCTCGAGATTGATGAAGACCGTCGTCGTATTTCGCTCGGCATCAAGCAGTGCCAGGCTAATCCGTGGGACGAGTTTGCCGCCAATTACAAGAAGGGCGACAAAGTCGCCGGCGCGATCAAGTCGATCACTGACTTCGGCGTGTTCATCGGCTTGCCAGGCGGCATTGACGGCCTGATTCACCTCTCCGATCTGTCCTGGAATGTGCCCGGCGAAACCGCTGTGCGTGACTTCAAGAAAGGTCAGGAGCTGGAAGCCGCTGTGCTCGGTATCGACGTTGAGCGTGAGCGTATTTCGCTTGGCATCAAGCAGCTCGATGGCGATCCATTCAACAACTACATCGCAATCAATGACAAGGGCGCAATCGTCAATGGCACAGTGAAATCCGCTGAAGCCAAAGGCGCTGTGATTCAGTTGGCCGACGATGTTGAAGGCTACTTGCGTGCGTCTGAAGTGTCACGTGATCGTGTGGAAGATATCCGCAGCCACGTGAAAGAGGGCGAGACCGTCGAGGTGATGATCATCAACGTGGATCGCAAGACCCGCAACATCAGCTTGTCAATTAAAGCCAAGGACTCTGCTGAAGAGACCGAAGCCATCCGTGCGCACGCCAAAGAGTCGAAAGACGAGAGCAACACGAGCTCGGGTCTGGCTGGCTTGGGCGCATTGCTCAAGGCCAAAACGGACGGCAAGGCAGAATAGGGTAGCTAGCGAGTTAATCGGTTTCACGCACCTTCATAGAAGAGGAGAGAGTCATGACACGTTCGAGCCTGGTTGCCCGGCTGTCGGAGCGCTTTCCTCATCTTATGGCGCGTGATACCGAACTCGCGGTTCGCCTGATTCTGGATGCCATCGGCGACGCACTCGCCGAGAGTTCCCGGGTAGAAGTTCGCGGTTTCGGCAGCTTCGCGTTGTCGTACCGCCCGCCCCGCGTCGGGCGAAATCCAAAGTCCGGTGATCAGGTGGTCGTACCGGCAAAGCATGTGCCGCATTTCAAAGCGGGCAAAGAGCTGCGTGAACGCGTGGATCAATTGCCGCCGCTAATCGCAGTGGCGCCTGCAACGAAACCCTCGATTTCTTCTGCCTCCGCCGGCAAGGCGTGATGGCATTTCGTCCGCTTCGCGGCATAGATAAAACGTACCGACATGGAATTTGAAGCTTGGTGGCTGCTGGTTCCGCTTGGCTGCTTCGCGCTTGGGTGGTTCGCTGCGCGCGTTGACATAGCCTACGTTTTGCGCGATGCGCGAGCACTGCCCGCCGCCTATTTCCGGGGCCTCAATTTTTTGCTGCGCGAGCAACACGACAAGGCCGTTGAGAGCTTTGTCGACGTGTCTCGACGCGATCCGCATGCGCTCGATCTCCAGCTGGCGCTTGGAAGCTTGTTCCGCCGTCAGGGCAGGTTAGGTGAGGCGACCGGCATTCACCAATCCCTTGTTGATCGACACGATTTGCCGAAAGACAAACGCGAACTGGCCCTCTTCGAGCTGGCGCAAGATTTTCACGCTGCCGGAATATTTGATCGTGCCGAAGCCGTTTACGAATCGCTGAAAGGTACGTCTTACGAGTCGGAAGCCGTGACTCGGCTCGCGTCCGTTCTGGAGCAGGAAAAGGCTTGGGAGAAGGCCATCGCCGCCCGTCAGCGTATCGAGCAACTAAGCGGCGAGCCGCAAGCCCGCTATATCTCTCAATATCACTGCGAGTTAGCCGAAGGCGCTCTTACAAGCGGAAATACCGACTTGGTCCGGACGCAGTTGGCTGCCGCGACCGAGGCAAATCGCCATAGCGCTCGCGTGCAACTCATCGCATTTCGCTCTGCGATGAAAGCGGGCGACACGGTTGCCGCCGAAGCAGCACTCGAAGCCCTGATGCGCGTCAAGCCCGAATTGGTTGTGTTGATCGCCGAGGATGTGGTCGCGCTTTACGAAAAGCTCGGACGCCCCGAGCTTGGCGTTGAACGTCTCGCCGCTGCGCAGAGCGAATCGACCACCACGCTTGGTTTGTCGCGTCTGATGGACGCATCCCTCAAAATCGAGGGCCACGATGCTGCGCTCGCCCGCCTCAAGCAAGCGTTGTCAAGGCAGCCATCGGCTCGCGAAGCAGGGCGCTTGCTGGAACTCGAAAGCGGGAAAGCGGAAACTGACGCTGGAAAGACGATGCTCGACACCGCGAAATTGCTGTACCGTGCCACCGACAAGGTGCCCGGTTTCAACTGCGGTCAATGCGGGTTCCGAGCCCCAAGGTACTACTGGAAATGCCCCGGCTGCAATGCCTGGGAGACTTTTCGCGCGACGCCTTTGGGCGATTGACCCTTTCGCGGCTGGCATTCCCGCGAAGAACGGAACCCACATTTTGTCGCCCAGCAGTGCTTTGAGCTAGCCAGAGTTTGATTAAAGCGATAAATTAATTAAACTACATAAACCGTTGATTTATTGGATTAACTTATCTCAAAGTTAAAGTCACTTTTCGTCTGCCGCGAATGCGGTGCCAGCGCAAGTAAATGGCAGGGCCAATGCTCGGGCTGCAACGCATGGAACACGCTCGAAGAGACGCGAGCGGATGCGAATACTCGAGCCCGCGCCGTGCCGTCTGGCCCGCGCCGCGCGATCAAGCTCTCCGAAGTCAGCCGTGATTCGATTCAGCGGTGGCCAACAGGCTTGCCGGAATTTGATCGCGCGTTGGGCGGCGGGTTGGTGCCCGGCGGCGTTATTTTGTTGGGCGGTGACCCCGGCATCGGCAAATCAACGTTGACTTTACAGGCGGTTGCAGCGCTAGCGTGTTCGCGGCGAGCGCTTTATGTTTCCGGCGAAGAATCTGCCGCGCAAGTGGCGGCGCGTGGCGAGCGCTTGGGCCTTGATCTGGCGCTGATCGAAATGCTGGCGGAGACGTCGCTTTCGGCCATTCTCAGCGAAATTCAGGCATCACAGCCGCATGTCGTGATCATCGATTCGATCCAGACGCTCTTTAACGAAGAGTTGTCCTCTGCGCCAGGATCGGTCGTTCAGGTGCGCGAATGTGCTGCCGCGCTAACCAGACTCGCCAAGCAAACCGGCACAGCAATGATTTTGGTCGGCCACGTGACGAAAGAGGGCGCAATCGCTGGTCCCCGCGTGCTGGAGCATCTCGTCGATACAGTTATCTATTTTGAAGGCGAAGCGGGCTCCAATCTGCGCATCATTCGGGCGCTAAAAAACCGCTTCGGCGCAGCCAACGAGATCGGCGTATTCGCGATGCTGGAAGATGGCTTGCGCGGCGTGAGTAATCCGTCAGCTATGTTCCTGCAACGCGGCGAAGCGCTGGCACCGGGAAACGCCGTGTTCGCAGCGATTGAAGGCTCGCGACCGATGCTCGTGCAGGTCCAAGCGCTGGTTGATCGCGCCGCAGGCAATCCGCGGCGGGTCTGCACTGGGTTTGACGCGCAGCGTCTTGCCATGTTGTTGGCGGTCATGAATCGACACTTGGGCAGCGAGCTTGGCGGCTTCGATGTGTTCGTAAACGTAGTCGGCGGCTTGCGTGTAACCGAGCCTGCGGCTGACCTGGCCATCGTCGCCGCGATCTGGTCGTCACTATCTGGCATTGCGATATCCGCCGACATTGCGATTTTTGGCGAGATCGGTTTGGGTGGTGAAGTTCGCCCGGTCGTAGGAAGTGCACTACGCGTGGCAGAAGCCGATAAACTTGGATTTGCATCGGTCATCAGCCCGCCAGTTAATCGGCAAGCACGTGGCCGGGTTGACGAAGACTTGCTTCATCATGTGGTGCGCGTCGATGCAGCGATTGAGCGGTTACGAAATGGCGCATAGCCCAGTTGACTTATTACCGTATTTGTTCGGGAATTTATATTATGTTAAATGGATCGGATAAAGGAAATGCTCTGTAAAACACGCCTGTCCGTTCGAGCTAGTGCGCGTCGAATCCGTCGTCATTTACAACAGCTATAAGAGCAATTTCTAAAGACATGGCAACCCTGCCCAACACACCCACCGAAGAAGCCGCACAGCGTTTGCGCGAACGGGTGTCTGCGTTGCGTTCGGGCGACTTTGACGGCACTGCGGCGATACTCGCTGATCCGCTTTGGGATGTGCTGGAAGCATCTTACTGGAACGCCGAGCATCCACTTCCCGCCGAGGCGCTGCACGCACTAGACGCTTATGTGAATATTGGCAAAACGCTCTGGCATAAGTCGGGCCTTGGCCAAGGGCATCCGGTTGCGCTCTATCGGACAACCCTGCTCTCCAGCAAGGCCATCGAAACCGCGATGCGCGTGTTGGCTCGCATCTATGCCGGATGCAATCTGGGCTATCGCAGCCCTCCCCCTGGCTTTTGGCGTACCGTCTATGCGCTCACGGGCTACGTCATTTCCGAGAAGTTCACAGACCGTACTAATCGTGCACAACTCATCAACCAGTCGTTGCAACTCTGGCTGATGGCCTGGTTGAATCCATTATCACTCGCCCCGGGCCGGTTGCCGGTGGCGGTGCGTCTGGTTGGGATACTTTCGAAAACGTGTAGCTACACCCTCTCCTCGCCGACGCACGCGGGCTCCGGACTTGCCGCTGCAGACCTGATGGGTGACGCGCCACCGATGCCTTTCGCGCGCGTGCCGGCAATGTGGGAGCCGATTGCACCGCTCTACATTAACGCGCAGGACGCAGCATTCACCATTCGAGAGCTAACGAGTCCGTCGCAACGAGCGACACCAAATGACGTGTACGAATCGCTGCTGCAGTCCGCATTACAGGTGGGATTGTCGCAGCAGGAGATGCAGGACTTTGTGCGCCGTGCGATGCGCGAATTCGGCTACAGCAACGCCAGATCAATCCCTCGCGTCGGGCGTGCGGACTCCGTGTCCGTGGTGATCGGATTTATCGACTGCTGGAACGCCATCCAGTCGCAATCCAAAGCAGGCCCAAAAGGAAAACTCACCGCCCCCACCCACGGCGCCGTAGTCGTCAATCACAGCGACGGCGGCTTTTTACTGCGGGTTGACGTAATCGAACCATTGCTTTCAGTCGGGTCGTTATTGTGTTTGCGAGGAAGCGATGCAGAACCTTGGTCCATCATCGCTGTTCGATGGCTTGAAGAAACCGACGGCACCGTGATGATCGGATCAGAGGTACTCTGTAACTTTGGAGAAGCACGTATAGCGCAGCACCCCGAATCCGCGCAACACCTGCCAATTTTGAGTTACCAAAAAAATGAAGCAACATGGGTCATCGCGCCATATGACTCAGGGAGAGCAGATACTGTTTCGCAGTTGCAAGTTGAAAATGAATCGTGGATAGTGGCGGTCGCAACCGAGCTTGGATCGGATTGGCAAAGAGGCGTAGTGCTTGACACCACGACGTCGCTGCCTCAGTGATGAATGCGCCTTGATGGCGACGTGCACGCCCGGAAAAATTGTCGTGTCAGTCTTAACGACTAAAAGCTATGCGCAACACGTGGCATTGCCTGCCGAAGGCACACTACAAGTGCGCGGCCGACCAGCGGCATCTACGTACATTGCAGAAGTGCGAGCCGTATACGCCGCGTCGAAACGGAGGCAACCAGCAATAAATGCTCCGGACGAATCTCTCGAGAATCCGGCGCTGTCGTAGCGTATGCTGGCTCCGACCGTGTTATTACCCAAAGCCAGGTAGTCGGAGGTGCGGTCGCGAGTAAGGATAGTCTGGAAGTCAGTTCCGTCAGTGTTGAGTACAACTGTCTGCCACCCGGATACCCAACCTGTTCCGGCAACCGTGGGACGAACCAGAACGGGTTTGGCCAATTTTATTGCTTCAGCCCGTGCATTCATAGTGTCGGTCTGAAGGGTGCTTACCGCACTTCGCAATTGCGAGTTCACGATGAAAGTAGTAAACGAAGGGACTGCAATTGTCAGCAAAATTGCCAAGATTGCCATCGTGACGAGCATTTCGAGTAGAGTGAATCCGCGGAAACCAAGCAGGCGTTTGTGATGCATCGAGCTATCGACCCTTACCGAGGCCAGCATGTTTGGGTCGGAGCAGTTGCAGGAAGACATGAAGCTTGGCCGCGCGAAGTAAATGTCATTTGTGAAATTGTCGTGTCGGTCCAAGTGTTGGCAGGTACCGAGGTTATGGCGACACAGTTATCGATGGTGTTTCCGCTGCCTGCACCGCAGGCTGCAGCAGATAGCTTCCACTTTGCTCCTCCGTATCCCGAGTCACCTGACCAGTTTTTAAATGTTGCATCAGCGGCAGCATCTGACACGATTCGATAGGTATTGTTCTGTGTGAAGAAACGTTCCTGCTGTTGCATCATGGTCATCATTGACGCCCTTGCGTCGGCGCGAGCTCCTTTGCGTACGCTTTCGTAATACGACGGCAACGCAATAGCTGCCAAAATTCCGATGATTGCAATCACGATCAGCAGTTCGATTAATGTGAACCCTGACCCCGTCACCTCATTGGATTTATTCCTCATAGAAATCACGGGTATGCAGCCTTCAACTTATCATAATCGACTATCTCGCGCCAGCTCAGTCGATTTAATTGTTGCTTCGTCGTAACGCCCAATTTGCCCAAGGGCTTCCCGGCACTCACGTTACCGCTCCCATCGACGGGTGTGCCGACAAAGGTCAACACTAGAGGCGTGGTGGTTTGCACAGCAAATCCTTGTCCTGAGGTGCTTGTTCGATTGTCCACGTCGGGTTGCAGGATATTTGGAGCCGGCAAAAAACCGTCACTCGAGAGATCGCACGTGGTGCCATTCGACAAACCGTTGGCACCGTTTACGGCACACTGCCTCCCGCCGTACGCTGCGCATGCGGTGGCCGAAGGTGTTACGGCTGCGAGCGTATTGAAATAAACGTAGCTGTTGGACACCGCCAAGTTGGTCGCCTGCCTTTCACCGTTTGATGTGCCTGGGTAATTGAAGTACCAACCCTTCTTTTTGCTGCCGGACGTGGGGTATCCATAGTCGAAGCCCGACCCTGTCACGCTAAATGTTGTGCCAGTTCCGCTTGCTGTGCGTTGCGCCAATTCGCTCAACCCACCCGTACGTGACGCATTTGTGTTGGTTAGGTCATCCCAGATACCGTACATGGCCTGTTGCTTGTAGTTTGCGCTAACCGTATCCGTCGCTTCGACAAATTTACCCGTGCCGAATACGATGATGTTTGAACGGCCCGGACCCGCACCTACAACGGGCTCTATAGTTATCGGCTGGCGGTTGCCGCTGTTGTCCGCAGCTGTAAAAATCGGTTTTCCAGATGCGCCGCCAAAAGCTAAGACGTTGGACGCTGTGTACGGCGGCACTACCGTGGAAAAATCAAATTTCCAAAGATTGCCCTGGATATCGCCTCCGTATAGCGTCAAGACTTCCCCATCCGTCCCCAGAGCCGCACCCGGCGAAAGTAGCGCGTTTGCTTTCGACGAGTCTTGAAAGGACGTCGGCAAGTCAATTCGATAGTAGTTGCTTCCGAGGGTCCACGGTGTCGAATTCGGCTTAGCCACGTCAAGTAGAAACAGTGCGCTTTGGTTCGACGTGTCATGCCTCAAGGGCAACGTTAGTGGCGGAGTATCAACTTTATTGTTGTTGTATCCGCTCGGCACTACTACGAACCACTTAAATGAGTTAGCGCCAGTGCGGAATTTTAGAATCCTTGCCGCACTAGTAAGGTTTCCCATCTTAGGATCGTCGGCATCGGAAAAGTCCCATAGCACGGAGGCGGTGTTAGCTGAGAACGCAGCTGGGTCTGTTACGTTTAGGGCAAACACACCTTGACTGCCTCCGCCGTAACCTGAAACCAAAATTGACCTCCAGTCGCTGGCAGCACCCGTAAACGCGATCTGTGCCTCCCCAATCACGGGTGGGGCGTCAAACATCGGCTGTCGCACGAAATTCGGAGACGTCGTCGCTGGCAATTTGTTAACC
>JAYWAQ010000717.1:0-3065 GCA_043782305.1 Burkholderiales bacterium | reverse complement strand
GTACCCGCGCGTGCTGCCAGATTTTTTGGTGGGTGCACACGCGCTCATTCAATGCGAAGGACTCATCACCCACGATGGCGAATTCGCGCGCGATTATTTCAAAGGTCTCAAGGTCATTGTTCCCGGCGAACGGTGACCTCATTTTTTTCAATTTAGTACAGGAGAACACCATGCTCGAAGCCTACCGCCAACATGTCGCCGAACGCGCCGCGCTCGGAATCCCGCCACTGCCACTGAACGCACAGCAGGTCGCAGAACTTATCGAAATCATCAAAAATCCGCCCGCAGGCGAAGGTGATTTTCTCGTTGATCTGATCTCGCATCGCGTACCGGCAGGCGTGGACAATGCCGCCAAGGCGAAGGCGAGCTATCTGGCTGCTGTCGCTCACGGCACAGAAAAAACGCCGCTCCTTTCGCGCGAAAAAGCGACTGAATTGCTCGGCACGATGCTCGGCGGTTACAACATTTCGCCGATGGTGGAATTGCTTGACGACGCGGTGGTCGGCGTCATCGCGGCGAACGGTTTGAAAAAAACGCTCCTCATGTTCGATCAGTTTCACGACGTGAAAGACAAAGCCGACAAGGGCAATGCCAACGCCAAGTCCGTGATGCAAAGCTGGGCGGATGGTGAGTGGTTTACGAGCCGTCCGGAAGTGCCGCATTCGATCAAAATTTCCGTGTTCAAAGTCACCGGCGAAACCAACACCGATGACCTGTCGCCCGCGCCGGACGCATGGAGCCGCCCGGACATTCCGTTGCATGCGCTCGCGATGCTCAAGAACAAGCGCGACGGCATCACGCCAGAAGAAGACGGCAAACGTGGCCCAATCAAATTCATCAACGATCTGCGCGCCAAGGGCAATCTGGTGGCGTACGTCGGTGACGTGGTGGGCACCGGGTCGTCGCGTAAGTCCGCGACCAATAGCGTGCTCTGGTTCACCGGCGAAGACATTCCATTCGTACCGAACAAGCGCTTTGGTGGCGTTTGCCTCGGCACCGCGATTGCGCCGATTTTCTACAACACGATGGAAGACTCCGGCGCGTTGCCGATCGAGCTTGACGTGTCGAAAATGAACATGGGCGACGTTGTGGAACTGCTGCCTTATGCGGGCAAAGCGTTGAAGGACGGTCAGGTCATTGCCGAGTTCCAGATCAAGTCAGACGTACTGTTTGACGAAGTGCGGGCGGGCGGGCGCATACCGCTGATCGTGGGCCGTGGTCTGACCGCAAAAGCGCGCGAAGCGCTTGGCTTGCCAGCATCGACGCTCTTCCGTCTTCCCGTTGCACCGAACGATTCCGGCAAAGGCTTCACACTCGCGCAAAAGATGGTCGGCAAGGCCTGCGGACTGCCCGAAGGCAAGGGCGTTCGTCCGGGCACCTATTGCGAACCGAAGATGACCTCAGTCGGCTCACAGGACACCACCGGCCCGATGACGCGCGATGAGTTGAAAGATCTCGCCTGCCTCGGCTTCTCGTCTGACCTCGTCATGCAATCGTTCTGCCACACGGCAGCGTATCCAAAGCCTGTCGACGTGAAGATGCATCACGAACTGCCGGACTTCATGGCCACGCGCGGCGGGATCTCGCTGCGCCCGGGTGACGGCATCATTCACTCGTGGTTGAACCGCATGTTGCTGCCGGACACGGTTGGAACGGGCGGCGACAGTCACACCCGCTTCCCGATTGGCATCTCGTTCCCGGCGGGCTCCGGCCTCGTCGCGTTTGCAGCGGCTACTGGCGTGATGCCACTTGACATGCCGGAGAGCGTGCTGGTGCGCTTTAAAGGCACCATGCAACCCGGCGTGACGCTGCGCGACCTGGTTCACGCCATTCCGCTCTACGCGATCAAGGCGGGCCTCCTCACGACCGCCAAACAGGGCAAGGTCAACATTTTCTCGGGTCGCATTCTCGAAATCGAAGGTCTGCCTGATCTCAAAATCGAACAAGCCTTCGAACTCGCCGACGCATCCGCCGAGCGCTCCGCAGCGGGTTGCACGGTCGCGCTCAATCAAGCACCGATCATCGAGTACCTTAACTCGAACATTACGCTGCTCAAAGCCATGATCGCCGACGGCTACGCCGACGCTCGCTCCATCGCCCGCCGCATCAAGGGCATGGAAGCGTGGCTCGCCGATCCGAAGCTCTTGAAGGGAGATGCCGACGCTGAATACGCAGCCACCATCGAAATCGATCTCGCCGAAATCACCGAGCCTATCGTCTGCTGCCCGAACGATCCGGATGATGCAAAAACGCTGTCCGACGTCGCCGGCGCGAAGATCGAAGAAGTGTTCATCGGCAGCTGCATGACCAACATCGGCCACTTCCGCGCAGCCTCAAAGCTGCTCGAAGGCAAACGCGATCTACCGGTCAAATTGTGGATCGCACCACCGACAAAAATGGATGCACACCAGCTGTCGGAAGAAGGCCACTACGGCACCTTTGGCACCGCAGGCGCACGCCTCGAAATGCCCGGCTGCTCGCTCTGCATGGGTAATCAGGCACAGGTAAAAGAAGGCGCGACCGTCATGTCAACGTCAACCCGCAACTTCCCGAATCGCCTCGGCAAAAACTCCAACGTGTACCTCGGCAGTGCAGAGCTCGCCGCCATCTGCTCCAAGCTCGGTCGTATCCCGACCAAAGCCGAGTATCTCGCCGATATCGGCGTCGTCAACAAGGACGGTGCGAATATCTACAAATACATGAACTTCGATCAGATGCCGGAGTTTGTGGAGAAGGCGGATACGGTGGCGGCGTAGCAAGTCATTGCTCCCTGCGGCGTCGCGAGCGTCAGGGTCGTGGGCGTCGGCACGCTGGTGAAACGCAAATTTCGCCAGCGTCTGCATTGCGATTCGGGCCAAGGGTGATCGCGCATAAGACGGCGTGAGGGCAAGACTCCGTTTCAAGCCGATCAAGAAAAACATTACATTGAGCCCGATGGAACTCGAATCTCGCTACTTCGACACGGCGCCAGGCATTCGTTTGCATGCCAAAGTGTGCGGCCCATCCGGTGCGTCGACCTTGCTTTTTGTGCATGGCTTTCCGGAATTCTGGTTTACGTGGCGCCG
>JAYWAQ010000716.1:0-3065 GCA_043782305.1 Burkholderiales bacterium | reverse complement strand
TGCCATTTCTGGTCGAAGACATGCTCAAAGCGCACGGCGGGCACTACACCCAAATGCCCGACTGGAAGCCCTACATCGTGGAAGACGGTTTGCTGATCACCGGACAAAACCCCGCCTCGTCCGAGCCCGCAGCGAAAGCATTGTTGCTCATGCTGCACAACCGCGTGGTGGTTGATTAGTCGCTTTACCGGATCGCCGGTCAATGCAGGGCCTGTGATCGCACAAGGGCGTGCAAGACCGTCATATCGACCAACTCGATTTAACTTTAAGTGCGTGCAATAAAACGCCTGCTCCGTTGGTCATGGCGGCGCCAACTGCCTCAGCCACTTCCCCAAGCATCAGCGTTGCTTCAGCCAACCTTTTTGGCGCGAGTGAAGTACCACCTGTAGCGAGCGGTTCTACTGGCACGGTTGCCGCGACGGTTAGCGCGCAGCTGCACTGCTTGCATGGACGGTCACTTGCGGCGGTACGAGGGGGGAGTTCGGCGCTACCCACTTTCACGGTCCCGCCATCGCGGGTGAAAACGCAAGGGTCGTAGTTCCAATCTGGGGAACTACAGCCAGTCCAATCAAAGGCGAAGCGATGGTCACCGCATCGCAGGCAGCTGATTTAACGACGGGAAAGTGGTATTTCAACCTACGTACTGCTACCAATCGCAACGGAGAAATTCGCGGTCAGGTTACGGTTAAACCGTAAACACGCCATCGTCACCCATATCGTCAACGCCGTTTGAGCTTGAAATGCAAAAGCAATCAGAGTTTGGCGATAGTCCGCGCTAGGCTCTAGATGCAGGACGCCGGTGAAGAGAAGATGTGTCTCGGTTAGCTTTCAGATGAAAAACTGGGTGCTGCACTGCGTCCGACCCTGATCACGTCGGGCCTCGCTAGATAGCGATCAACACGTTCGACGTAGCGTCGCGTTGCCTCACGCGCCCGCTCGTCTACGAGCGATTCGGTCTTTGATTTTTCAGGGTGCGGCTCTGTCCTGTCATGGTCAGGTCGCTCGGTGTTTGCGATTGCCTGAGAGCCATCGTCCTTCACGTAGATCTCCATAACTGATTCCTCAATTTCGTTTAATTAAAGCGATGATTGCTGCAAAGCGGCGCTACTCGTCGCGCTAAAGGTGATCATCCGCGCATCAATTCGCGCCGTCTGTAGTCATGAACGACAAGCGCCTGTCGGAGAACGCTGACGAGGTGCGCGAATTAGTGTTACAGCCACTAGGCGAACTGCTAAGCGGAGGTCTGCTAATCGAGCCAGAACATTCCGCTATTACCGAGCTAGTCCTTCGGCAGGCGAGCGACTTCAGCTCGAATCTCGTCCATCTGCCTCGTCAATAAAGCGGTAGCGGCTGGGTCGTGACCCAAGTGGTCATCTTTCAACGCGTTTGAATATTCTTCAAGCAATGACTCTTCTCCTTCTCGTACGGCTGGAAGAACGTCCCTATCCATCCTGGAAAGCCAATCGCGCAATATCACCACTACCTTGTTCACGGTACCCTGGAGAGACGAGTCGTCGTTCGCCGCATCGCGCCTACGTGCGAGTTCGGCCTCCTGATCGGCGGCGTGCGCAACGTGCATATCGGTGAGCCGACGGATCACTGGCTGAATCTCAGGCTCAGCACGCGCATGCATCTCACGATACCCTTTGAGAACGTCGTTAGTTGCAGTGTGAATCGTGTGTAATACATCGGTCGCGGAACGTGTCATGGCTAATCTCCTATCAATCGACGTCGAGATCCTAGCCTTAGCGCATCAATGTGCGGCCCGGATGATTGCGCGAATTTTTGTAGGCTCTCGCCGACACACACCGTGCAGGTCGACATACCGCGCGGATGACGGCACCTATGGTCTGGAAATCTGCGCGAAAAAAAGCAAATTATGTCAACGAAGGAAACTTTCGCCACATTCGTCCGGATACCCAATACAGCCCCGGAGCCGCACTGAGGGGAAACGCTTCGCTGCACAAATCGACATCGTCCGACCCCATGCGCAGACAAATGCTGACAGTCTTTCGCTGGATTCGCTGAAATACTTCGCGGATGGCAAACCAGTTCTCCGACGGAAATCGCGCTACAAGTGAGCGGCACCCACCTCTGGCGTGGGGCTTTTTTATCGCCTCACTTATGCTGGCAACTTATGGTGCATTCAAGCTTCGCTCTTTGCGGGAAATTCCGGTTGTCGAAGCAACCCCGGTCTTGGCAGAAGACGAGTCGGCGTCCGAGGTAAAACTTCAGCCCGCTGAGCTCGTCTTACCCGTGCAAGCGAGTTGGCTTGGCGAGCAAAAGTACATGGTCAAAACCGCCATCAACGCGTGGCTGGAGGATTATGCGCCGAGCATGGGAGCGGCCCTGTCGTACTACACCCTGTTCTCGCTGGCACCGTTGCTGTTAATCGTGATCGCGGTCGCGGGTATGCTGTTTGGACAGGACGCGGCGCAAGGTGCGGTGCTCGCACAGTTGGGTGGCATCATGGGACCAGAGGGTGCGATTGCCGTAGAAGGCATGCTAAAAGTCGCGCGCGAGCCAGCCAAAGGCGCGTTGGCAACGGTCATCGGCGTTGTCGCGCTGCTCATCGGTGCGACCGCGATTTTCGCCGAACTGCAGAGCGCACTGGACCGCATTTGGCGAGTTCCTGCACCGAAGAGCGAATCAGGCATCTGGTATTTGCTGCGCACACGTCTACTGTCATTCGGACTGGTTTTGGGTCTGGGCTTTTTGCTTACAGTCTCGCTGGTGGTGAGCGCGGCGCTTGCAGCGCTGGGACAGTGGTGGGGAAGCTGGATTCAGGGCTGGGAAGTGTTACTCGAAATTCTGAACTTCGCGGTCGCTCTCGCTATTTTCACGGTGTTGTTCGCGATGATCTACAAAATTATGCCGCGCGCCAGAATTTCCTGGCGCGACGTGTGGACAGGTGCTGCGGTCACTGCCCTCTTGTTCACCGCAGGCAAAGTTGGGGTCGGACTCTATTTGGGAAAGAGCGCATTGGCCTCCGGATTCGGCGCGGCTGGCTCATTGGTGTTGTTGGTCGCATGGGTGTACTACTCGGCGCAAATTTTCCTGCTGGG